>JAFYMH010000032.1 GCA_017556685.1 Clostridia bacterium
CCCTACGGTTGGATCTATTCCGACACAGGGCGTGATCGCAAACAAATATTGGGTGAGGTGGATTTCCACCTCGCCCTTTATTTATGCCTGCTGAACACGGAAAACCTGCGTAAAAAAAGGCTCCCTTGTGTAAAGGGAGCTCCGCCGAAGGCGGTGAGGGATTGTTTTTTGCTAAAATCTAACTTTTACAATCCCTCCGTCATTTTCTTGCGAAAATGCCACCTCCCTTTGCACAAGGGCGGCTTTTATTCGCTTTTGGATATGTAAGACCGATGATATATAACGAGTGTTATTCTTCGATCGGGGAGAGCGGGAGGCGGACGGGGTCGCAGAAGCCGTCAAGACCCTCGCGGCAGATGGCGCCGAAGATGCGGTGGCGCAGGCCCTTGTTTTCCTTTTCAAGGCGTCTGAGCAGCTGTTTCATCTCCTCGCGCTCGGTCGATTTGTCGGCGGGGCATTTGCTTTCGATGATCGGAAGGGGCGGGGTGGCGTGGCGCGCGAAGTACGCGATATCCTTCTCCTCTGCGTAAAGCAGGGGGCGGATGACGTAGAGCTCCTTACGCGAGAGGTAGGTGACGGGGGAAAAGCATCCGAGCCGTCCCTCGTAAAAGAGATTGAGCATGAAGGTCTCGACGGCATCGTCGAAATGATGCCCGAGGGCAACGCGGTTGCACCCAAGCGACTTTGCCGCCTCGTTTAGGCTTCCGCGCCTCATCTTGGCGCAGAGCGAGCAGGGATTCTTCTCGCGTCTGAGATCAAAGATGATATGCCCGATGTCGGTTTTGATGCGGTGGAAGGGGACGCCGAGCGACTCCGAGAGCGAGATCACGCCCGAGTAGTCGGTTCCCTCAAAGCCGAGATCGACGGCGATGGCAACAACCTCAAAGGGCTTTGGGTAAAAGCGCCTGAGCGAGGCGAGGGCCATGAGCAGAGTGAGCGAATCCTTTCCGCCCGAGATGCCGACGGCGATGCGGTCGCCCGCCTCGATCATGCCGTAATCGTCCACCGCGCGGCGGACGAAGCTTAAGATGCGTCGCAGTTCGTTCATATTCTCCTTTTGGTTCCAAACGGCGGTCGCGTGCATAGACTAAGAGTGGAGCATCCGCCCGGAAAGGAATCCTATACTATGGCAATTAAGATCTACATCGATCAGGGGCATAATCCCGAGAGCCCCAACAGCGGCGCCGAATGGTACGGCGTACGCGAGCAGGACGTGACCTACGCCGTTGGGGTAGAGCTTGCGCGTCTGCTTCGGGAAAACGGCGCCTTCGAGGTGCGCCTCTCGCGCCCGACTCCGACGACACAGCTCGGGACCTCGAACGCAACCAGCCTTTCGGCGCGTACAAACGCCGCAAACAGCTTTGGAGCCGATCTGTTCCTCTCGCTTCACACCAACGCCTCGCTTGACACCTCTGCCGTCGGGAGCGAGGCGCTCGTTTACGAGATCCCCTCAACCGCCGCCGAGATCGGGCGAACGATTCTTGCAAGCTTGACCGAGGAAACGGGGCTACGGAACCGAGGGGTCATCGCGCGCCCCGGGCTATATGTGCTGCGGCGCACCGATATGCCTGCGGTCCTGCTTGAGCTCGGCTTTCTTTCGAACCCGAGCGAGGGGGCGTATCTTGCATCCGACCCCGCGGCCTTCGCGCGCGGGATCTACCTTGGGCTCGTATCGTATTACGGCGTGTAATTACGGGTGAAGCTCAAGATGGTCAAGCGATAGGAACGCCTCGGCGGCGGCAACGCTGTCGGTCTTAAAGAGATGGCTTGCCTGACAGGCGGGACAGTAGACGAGGATCCCGCCGTCCGAGATGGCGATCTCATACTCCCCGCCGTGGCAGGGGCAGTCGACCTGACCTTCCGCCTCAAGCTCCTTGACGAGGTAGCGCACGACGTCGTAGATCCCGGGATCGGGAAGCAGCTCGTTTTCCTCAAGGTCGATCGGCTGAAGCTCGCGCATGCTCTCAAGCCCCATCTCGGCAAGAAGCTGACCAAGCTCCCCGTCGGCTCTTTCAAGAGCGGCGTCGACCTCACCTTCCGAGCCGAGGAAGCAGACGTCCATATTGGTGTAGGGGCAGTTCAAAAGAAACGGCTCGTCACCGAGCACGACCCTGCGCGAGATGGTAAACGAATGACTCTGTCCGCAAAACAGGCAGGGGGTCGAGATGCGGATGCGCTCGCGGTCGGGCGAGAGCGAGAGCGAAAGCTCCGAGTCGCCCTCGGGACATTTGAGCTTCAGAAGATCGGCTTTCGCCGCAAACGAGCCGAGAAGTCCGCGAACGGCGGTTCCGCACTTCGGACAGCGATAGGCGATGTGCCTTGGCTCGCGCTTGGATTTGGGCTCAAGGATCATTTCGTTTCCTTCCTTTGGCTTGGTATTTTTTGAATTCCCCGAAGGGTGAGAAGATAGTCCACCACCTCGTCATGTGCTTCGCGAGGAAGCAGATCGGGGGCAAGGCGCTCGGCGATCCCGATCGAAATGCCGGGAAACCCCCGAAGAAAACGGTCGTAATATCCACCCCCATACCCGATGCGGCTTCCGCTTTCGTCATAGGCAAGGGCAGGAACGAGGCAGACCGAGCGCTCGGTTAAGGGAGGCTCGGGCGCGTTTTTCCGAGGCTCGGGGATGCCGTAGCCCCCCGCGACAAGCTCGGATGTGGTCGCAAGACGAAAGTGCATCACGCCCCCGCGCTCGGTGATCGGATAGGCAAGGGGGACACCAAGCCGACTCAGTGCATTGGCAAGGTGGGAAAGGTCGATCTCGCCGCGCACGGCGGCGTAAAGATAAACGCAGCTTGCCTCCTTCACAAGGGGGGAGCTTAAAAGGATCTCGCATAAACGCTCGTCTCTTTCGGCTCTCTCGTCTGCCGACGCGGCTTTGCGATGAGAGAGGAGACGTGCTCGCAGGGCGGTCTTTTCGCTCTGCAGGCTCATCTTACAATAAACGCCGCCGAAGCGACCTTATCGGCAAGCTCGGCGCCCCGAAGGAGCGAGAGAAGCTCAAGAGCAAAGGCAAGGGCGGCGCCCATGCCGACGGCGGTGGTATAGGAGCCGCTCGTTATGACCGTCTTGGTCGCGAGCGAGGCACCGAGAAGATGCTTTTCAAAGCCGGGATAGCAGACCGCCTCACAGCCGCGAAGAAGTCCTCTTTTTCCGAGGATGCTCGGCGCCGCGCAGATCGCGCCGACCCGACCGCCCGACGAGAGGGTGAGGGAGAGCAGCCGATCGACCTCGGGAGATGCGTCAAGGTTTGCCGTCCCCGGCATACCGCCCGGCAAAACGAGAAGCTCGGGGGCGGTGTTTGCCTCATGCGGCAGAAGATCCGCCTCGACCCGGATTCCGTGCGCGCCGGTGACAGTCCTTCCGGTGATGCCGACGGTTTTGACGTCAAGCTCCCCGCGCCGCAGGATATCAAGCACAGCAAGCGCCTCGGTCTCCTCAAAGCCCTCGGCAAGAAGCAGATAGATCATAGAGCCTCCTTTGGCGCCTTATCTGCGCGCCTTCATTTCAAGAAATTGATCCGCCGTGATCAGAACGTCGCGGGGCTTGGAGCCGTTTAGCGGACCGACGATGCCCATTTCTTCCATCGCCTCGACGAAGTTGGTTGCCTTCTGGAAGCCTATGCGGAGCTTGGTCTGGATCTTTGAGGTCGAGATCTGCCCGAGTCCGATCGCGATCTCGACCGCCGCAACGAACTGCGGATCCGAGAGAAGATCGTCGCCGCCGTCGATGCCGTCAAGCTCGCTTCGATCGGCGCGCTTGTCCTTCGGCATGCATTTTTCTGCCTCGCGCTCGATGTTCGCCATAACCTCATCGTCGTAAACGGCGGCACCGCCGACCCCCCTCTTCAGGAAGGTCGTGACCGCCTCGACCTCGTCGTCCTCAACGAAGGCACCCTGCACGCGGATGGGCTTCGGAACGCCGACGGGGAAAAAGAGCATATCGCCGTTGTTGAGCAGCTTTTCGGCACCCGTCATATCAAGGATGGTGCGCGAGTCGACCTGGGACGAAACGTGGAAGGCAAGGCGCGAGGGGATGTTTGCCTTGATAACGCCCGTGATGACGTCGACCGACGGGCGCTGGGTACCGATCAGGAGATGGATACCGGCTGCACGCGCCTTCTGCGCGATGCGGCAGATCGAGTCTTCGACAGCGTCGCGCGCGCTCATCATCAGATCGTTGAGCTCGTCGATGACGATGACGATCTGCGGCAGGGGCTTCTCGCCCCTCTCGCGGACGATGCGGTTATAGCCCTTGATGTCGCGGATCCCCGCCGCCTCGATCATGTTAAAGCGTCTTTCCATCTCCCCGACCGCCCAAACGAGGGCGCCTGCCGCCTTCTGCGGCTCGACGACGACCGGAACGAGCAGGTGGGGGATGCCGTTATAGACGCCAAGCTCGACCTTTTTGGGGTCGACGAGAATGAGCTTGACCTCCTCGGGGCTTGCCTTGTAGAGCAGGCTCAGGAGAATGGCGTTGATGCAGACCGATTTACCCATACCGGTCGCGCCCGCGATCAGGGCGTGGGGCATTTTGGCAATATCGCCGTAGACCGGCTCGCCCGTGACGTCGCTTCCGACGCAGACCGTCGTTTTCGACGCCGCCGAGCGGAAGTTCTCGTGGTCAAGCATATCGCGCAGGCGAACGGCGGTCGATTTGCGGTTCGGCACCTCAACGCCGACGGCCGAGAGTCCGGGGATCGGCGCCTCGATACGGATGCCGGCAGTCGCCAGGTTCATTGAGATATCGTCCTGAAGGTTGGTGATGTTACGGATGCGAACGCCTCTCTTTGGGATCAGCTCGTAGCGCGTGATGCGCGGGCCGCGCGAGACGTGACGGATGCTTGCCTGCACGTTGAAGGAAGCCAGCGTTTCAAGCAGGCTCTCGGAGTTGCGGCGGATCTCCTCGTCCGAGCTTCCCGCAACCGTCTCAGAGGGCTTGAGAAGCGAGAGCGGCGGATAAACGTAAGGGGCGCTTACGGCAGATGCGGGGGGAGCGACACTTGGTCTTGCCGTCGGCTCTGCCGCACGCGGCAGAGAACCGTCCGAGATCCTTTCGCCGCCGCTTGACAGGGTGCGGACCGCTCCTGCCGCAAAGATCGCCGAGGCAGGCGCCTCGCTTGAGGGAAGGGCAGGCTCGATAGGCTCGGGGATAGGCTCTTGGATAGGCTCGATAGGCTCGGGGATAGACTCGGCGACAGGCTCGGCGATCGGCTCTGCAGCTACCGCTTGAGAGGGATAGGTCGCGCTCTCGGGCGCTTTTACGGGGGGGATTTCCTCGCGCGGGGCGAAAACAGTCGGTCTTGCAAAGGGGGCGTCGGTCGGCTCAAAGGAACGCACGTCCTGCGGAACCCCCCCTCTGATGGCAAAGAGAGCGCTTTCCTGCGCCTCGCTTGCCGAGAAGATCCCGCCGCCGAAAAAGGCGTCGGCAGAAACGACGTCGCCAAGGGCGGACGGCTCTGCCGTCGGCGCCTTGTCCTCGGGGACCATGTCCCTGAGCGGCTCGGCTTCGGCAGAAAAGGCAGGGCTCTCGCCGTCAAGCGGAATATCGAGCGAAGCGTCAAGGGCGCCGGGGCAAATCGTTCGCGATGCTTCGTCGGGGAGATCAAGGTGAACCGATTCCTCTCTTTCAAGCCGCGCGCGCAGCGAGAGAAAGCTCTCGTCGGCAAAGGGCGTATCGGGTCTTTTTTCGCTTCCCGTGACGACGGTCGGTTTTTTCTTTTTGAAGCTGAACATGGCGAGATCCTTTCGAAGAGATTTGCCTAAGGCAGATAGCACGCGCGCGCTCCCCCGAGCAAGAGGACGGCGCAGGCGGTATAGCGGCGGCAGAAAAAGAAGCATCAGTAAAACGAGCCTTGCCCCCGCTTTCCCACATAACAGGGCGAAAAGGCGAGCAAAAATGCGCCCGAGAAGCCCTCCGCCAAAGGGGGCATCGTCAAGGGATGCAAGAAGATAGATGCCGAGGCGCAGAAG
>JAFYMH010000002.1 GCA_017556685.1 Clostridia bacterium
AAGACAATCCCTCACCGCCTTCGGCGGAGCTCCCTTTACACAAGGGAGCCTTTTTTAGTTTCCCTTGCGATCGTCCTAGGAGAACCTCTAACGCTGCCGCATGGCAGCATTTCACTTTTGCGACCGCAAAAATTTCACTCGCGCAGAAGGCGCGAATTTCACGCTCGGCATAGCCGAGCATATCACGAAAAGAGACGGAATGCAAGCGCATTCCGTCTCTTTTTACACGGTCCTTCGGATTTTTTCGGTCTCGTCAAATATGACAGCCCCTTTTTTTAAGGCTTACAGGATCCGCATGCCGTATATCCGTCGTCGATCAGATCCGCTCTCGATCCGGTATACTCCTGCTTGTTGTGCTCCTTGATCGTCTTGACAGAGGAGCAATCGGGATCGTGAAAGCGCTTTGAGGAGGTATTGAGGATATAGGTGCCGACGATCTCGCCGTCCTCGTTCGTTACGGGGGGCGTCGTGACGGGGGGCGTTGTCACAGGGGGCGGATCGTTTGAGAGGTAGTTCTCTCCGGTCGCGTAATCGATCGTGATCCCCGGCTGGTTGTTATAGACGTACACGCAAAAGCAGATGCCGTCGCCGTCGTCCTCGACCGAGTACGCCTCCATCAGAACGCCGCGCGCCACAAGCTCCGCTCCGACGTAGATCGGCGTGACGCGGTACATGACGTGGTTACCTGTTTCCTTGACGTAGTCGGCAACCATGTTCTCAAAGGGGAGCATCCCCTCGACGTTGAAAAAGCGCGTGCCGGTGATGAGGTTCCGTTTGTTGGCGTTCTCGCCCGTCAGCTGAAAGCCGATCAGGTGCGAGCGATTGTAGATGTATCCGCCCGAAACAAGACTGCTATCGTAGCGGTGGTTGTTGCCTTCCCAGCCCGAGGGCGTGACCGAGCCGATCTCCTCGCGGTCGTCGGTCGGCATCAGATCGCGACCGATCGACGCCTCGGCATAGCCGCAACGCCCGAGCGCGTCAAGCTCGCTGTAAAACTCGTAGGAGTCGATCGAGAGCTCGCTCTCCTCGAAGGTCGGGATATTGTCGTAGACCGTAACGAAGGGATAGCCCGTAAAGGGCGGGATCTCGGCAAGGGTCGCGGCGTCAAGCGGACCCGCGCTCGTTTCGGGCGGTGTCGTTAAGCCCGGGGTCGTTTCGCCCGGGATCAGCCCCTCAATACAGCCGGAGAGAGAAAGGAGAACGAGCAGAAGCGAGAGAAGGGTCAAAAGGGTCTTTTTCATATCACGTAGGTCTCCTTGGTGATTTTTTCATGGGACGTGCCGACGAAGGTCACGCGGCTTTTGAGTCGGTACCGAGATAGGTCGGCTTCAAAATAGCGGTCGGCGGGATAGCTTCGCCCCCAGCGGTAGAGCGTTACCGCGTCAAAGTCGGAAAGCTCGCGCGGCATCTCGCACGCCTCAAGAAAAACGGCAGAGCCGTCGATGCCTTTCGCCTCCCCAATGGGATCGCTCGACACGCGAAGCCTTGCCCCGAGTCCCTCAAGGAGCGCCCGGGAGATAGGCAAAACGAAAAGCTCGCCCTCGCCGAGCTCGCGCACGATATCCTCACAAACGCGCGTGTCGCGGCTCTGCCTGCGCCCGGCAAAGCAAACGCCCATTCGATCGTCAACGCATAGAATCAGTCTCATCAGGTTTCCTCCGTTCAAAGAGCCGCAAGGTAACTCAGGAGCGCCTTGAAGTCGCCCGAGGGGGTCGAAAGCCCATCGGCGTTGCCCATCTGACAGTCGGTGAGGAAAAAGGTCTTCATCCCGACCGATGCCGCCGCGCGGATATCCTCGTCGGCGTGGTTGCCGATCATCAGGGAATTTTCGGCGCGCGCGCCGAGCGTGTCAAGGATCAGGCGGTAGTAAAGGGGGTTCGGCTTTGTGGCGCGTGAGTTCTCGTAGGTCGTGACGAGATCGAAATCCGAGGGGGAAAGCCCTGCCCATTCGAGCCTTGCCTCGACGGCAACGGCAGGAAAGAGGGGGTTGGTTGCAAGCACCACACGCCCTGCCTTCTCCCTTGCAAGCGAAACGGCGGTCTTCGCGTTTGGCGTCGGGGCGGTGAATTCCTTCGCGCGGTGGAAGTCGCTTCGGTAAAAGGCGTCAAGATGCCTCTCGTCGGCATACACGCGCTCGCCGAGCCGCTCGGCAAAGGCGCGGAAGAAGGCGGCCTCGTTCGTCTCGCTTCCGTCGTTTTTCACCATTGCCGAAACGCCGCGCCACATCGCCGAGAGCATCTCCCTCGGCTCGTATCCGTGCGGCAAAAGCGCCGCAGACAGAAGCTTCAGATAGCCCTCGGTAAAGACGTCGTTATCCATCGGAAGCAGCGTTCCGTCAAGATCAAAGAAAATCGCGTCGAGCATCGGGATACCTCGCTTTGTTTTTGCTGTACTATTATTATACCGAATGGCAATGCACTCTGTCAAGTTTCGATTTTCCCCTCTTGCATTTTTTTTATAGGTATTGTATAATGACTAAGGAATGAAGAAAAGGGGGTGAAAGCGTGAGATACGAAACGCTTATGCTTGCGCTCTGCCGTGCGGCGCTCGGCGAGGAGATCGGGGAGAGGGATTCGCTCGCCTCGCTTGACGGCGCGGGCTGGGCTTCGCTTTACCGACTTGCAAAGCATCACGATCTTGTGCATCTCGCCGCAAGGGGGGTGTCTGTGCTTTCCCTTTCTCCGCCAAAGGAAATTCTGTCGGAGCTTGGTCGGCAGGAGATGATCGCGCTCTATCGGAGCGAGCAGGTCTCCTTTGAGCTTGCTTCGCTTACCGAGGCGCTTTGTCGCGCCAAAATTGTGCATCTGCCTCTGAAGGGCTCGCATCTTCGGACCCTGTACCCCTCTCCAGAGCTTCGGCTCTCCTGCGACATTGATCTTCTCGTTCGAAGGGAGGATCTTGCAAGTGCAAGAGAGACTCTGACCGCCGAGCTTGGGTATACCGACAATGGCGAGGGGACGCACGACGTGCAGACGGTTGCGCCGAGCGGACTTCACGTCGAGCTGCATTTCAATCTGATCGAGCCCGACGTTCTGCCCGAGGCGGCAGATCTGCTCTCCCGAATCTGGGAGCATGCAAATCCGATCTGTGACGGCTCCCACACCTTGCGGCTCTCGGACGAGTTTTTCTATTTCTACCATATCGCGCATATGGCAAAGCACTTGACGGTTACAGGTGGCTGCGGCGTTCGCCCCTTCCTTGATCTGTTCGTGCTTTCCCGCGCCGGGCGGTGCGGGGATGCCGCGGCGCGCTCTGCCCTTCTTTCAAGGGGCGGTCTTGCCGCATTTGAAGCGGCGGCGCTCGAGCTTGCGGGCGCTTGGCTTGGCGGTGGGGAGATGACGCCGCGCGCCGAGGCGCTTGGAGAGTTTATTTTGACGGGCGGCGTGTACGGCGTTGTCGAGAACCGCGTTGCGGTTGCCGCAGGGAAGCGGAAAAACCGTTTTACCTACGTCCTTTCGCGCTTTTTCCCGCCGTTTTCGACGATGGCAAGGCGATACCCCCTCTTAAAGCGCGTCCCGATCCTGCTCCCCTTCCTTTATATCGTTCGGCTTCTTAGCCCCATCTGGAGCGGCAGAGCGCGGATCCTTATGCGCGAGGCGAAGGCAACGGGGGCACTGACAAAAGAGGAGCGAGGCGGCGCCGAGGCGCTGCTCTCAGAGCTTGGACTTCACTAAAAATCAAAGATGGGATGCGGCTCTGCCGCAGGGAGACTTTCTATGACCAAGGAAGAAATCAGGCAGGCGCTGCTTGAAAGCACGGTCGATGCCATCGCATCGGTCGGCTTCGAGGGCGCAACCACCAAGGCGATCGCCTCGTCAAAGGGGATCAACGAGGCGTATATCTACCGTCTGTTCGGCGGTAAGGAAAAGCTGTTTGCCGCCACCTTTGAGATGCTTGATCTCGAGCTGATCTCGGCGATCCACCGAAGCGGCGCCCTGAACGCTTCGACCGAGGACGTCGAGGGCGAGCTCAGACGAATCTTCTCGGGCGTGTGGCGCTTCGTGCTTCAATACCGCGACCGTTGCTTTGCCTACGTGCGCTATTACTTCTCGCACTACTACATCGAGCTTTCGCACAGTAGCCATATGGCGGCGTACGCTTCGATCGTTTCGGCGATGTCTCCGCTGTTCCGCGAGCGTGCCGACGTGACTTCACTTATGCACCACGTGCTCTCGTCGCTTCTTGATTTTGCCGTCCGCGTGCATAACGGCGATATTGTGGACGACTCTGATAGCGCCGAGCATATCTTCCGCGTTCTGTTCTGCGTTTTTAGACCCTATCTTCGGGATACCGAGTTCTGATCTTCCTCGCCCCCGGGTTTATCTTGCCCGACTCAACCGACGGTAGGTGTACTTTCGGTGAGAACTGTGCTATACTGTATGCAAAAGGAGGACTCGAGATGGATCAGAAGAAGATCGGTAAATTTATTGCCGAATGCAGAAAGCAAAGGGGCATGACGCAAATGCAGCTTGCGGAAAAGCTTTGCATCACCGATAAAGCGATATCCAAATGGGAGCGAGGCATCGCAATGCCTGACAGCTCGATCATGCTTTTGCTGTGTGATATCCTTTGCATCAGCGTAAACGAACTACTTTGCGGAGAGAGAATAGAGATGGAAAGCAACGAACAAAAAAATGAACAGCTCTTGCTTGATATGGCAACCGAGCTTGAAAAGAAAAACAAGACGATCTGGACCTCGATGTGGGTGCTCATGATCGTAAGCCTGACGGCGTTTTTCGCGGGGACTGCCGTTGTCGCATTCCTGATCCCCGAGGGCGTCTGGCAGCTCGTTACGTTGCTCGGCATGTTCGTTCTGTTTTTGCTCCCCTGCTTCTACGCGCTGAAGCTTGAGGTTAGCGTGGGGGCATACCGATGCAAAAATTGCGGAAACGAGATCGTCCCCACCTATATGGAGGCACTTATGGCAATGCACAAAGGAACGACCCGCTATCTGAGATGCCCGAGGTGCCAAAAGCGCACCTGGTGCAAAAAGGTGCTTAAGAAGTAAAGCCTGCCGACACAAGGTCAACTTGACTTAAAAACGAACAGAGCAAGAATAGAAGGTTTTTCTCCTTTTATTCTTGCTCTTTTTGTATACGGGCTTTGACTTTGCCTGTTTGCCTTTAACGCCTGTACCTTCAGTTCTTTTTCAGCTTTTTGCGAAGGTACTGCCCCGTGTAGGACTCCTTGACCTCGGCGACCGCCTCGGGGGTACCCGATGCAACGAGTCTTCCGCCGCCGTCGCCCCCCTCGGGGCCGAGGTCGATGAGATAGTCGGCGGTCTTGATGAGGTCGAGATTGTGCTCGATGACAAGGACCGTGTTGCCTCCGTCCACAAAGCGGCGCAGAACCTCGATCAGCTTTCGCACGTCCTCGGTATGCAGTCCCGTCGTCGGCTCGTCAAGGACGTAGATGGTCTTGCCGGTCGCGCGCTTTGAGAGCTCGGAGGCGAGCTTAACGCGCTGTGCCTCACCGCCCGACAGGGTGGTTGAGGATTGCCCGAGCTTCAGATATCCAAGTCCGACGTCGCACAGAGTCTTTAGCTTGCGCGTGATCATCGGAACGCCGTCGAAGAAGGCGAGCGCCTCCTCGATCGAAAGCTCAAGCACCTCGTAGATGTTCTTTCCCTTATAGCGTACCTCAAGGGTGTCGCGGTTGTAGCGCATGCCCTTGCAGAGGTCGCACTTGACGTAAACGTCGGGGAGAAAATGCATCTCGATCTTTGAAACGCCGTCCCCCTCGCAGGCCTCACAGCGGCCGCCCCTGACGTTGAAGGAGAAGCGCCCCGCCCCGTATCCGCGCATCCGCGCGTCGGGGGTTTTGGCAAAAAGGTTGCGGATATCGGCGAAAACCCCCGTATAGGTTGCGGGATTAGAGCGGGGGGTGCGCCCGATCGGGCTTTGGTCGATGGAGATCACCTTGTCAAGATGCTCAAGTCCCTCGACCCGCTCGCATTTGCCGGGGAAGGCAAGCGAACGGTTCAGATCGCGCGCAAGCGTGCGGTAAAGCACGGCGTTGACAAGCGAGGATTTCCCCGAGCCCGATACCCCCGTGACGGCAGTAAAGGTGCCGAGCGGGATCTCGACGGTGAGATCCTTAAGGTTGTTCTCCTTCGCTCCTACGATGCGAAGGAATTTTCCGTTTCCGGGATTGCGCTCCTTCGGCACGGCGATCGCTTTGCGCCCCGAAAGGTAATCCCCCGTGATCGAGTCGCGGCAGGCGGCAACCTCGCTCGGCGTTCCCGCCGCAACGATATGCCCTCCGTGAATTCCGGCGCCGGGGCCGACGTCAACGAGGTAGTCGGCTGCCTGCATGGTCTCCTCGTCATGCTCAACGACGAT
>JAFYMH010000033.1 GCA_017556685.1 Clostridia bacterium
AAGAGCCGCGAGGTCGTGCTCAGTCTGATCCGCAAATGGGGGGTCGACGTCATCGCCATCGGAAACGGAACCGCCTCGCGTGAGAGCGAGCAGTTCATCGCAAGCGAGGTGCTTCCAAATGTAAGCCACCCCGTCAAGTACGTGATCGTCAGCGAGGCGGGTGCCTCGGTCTATTCGGCATCCAAGGCGGGAGCAGAGGAGTTCCCCGACTTTGACGTGAACGTCAGAAGCGCCGTTTCGATCGCAAGACGCCTGCAGGACCCGATGGCAGAGCTCGTCAAGATCGAGCCGAAGGCGATCGGCGTCGGTCAGTATCAGCACGATATGAAGCAAAGCCGCCTTGCCGATGCGCTCGGCGGAGTCGTTGAGGACTGCGTCAACCGCGTCGGTGTCGATCTCAATACCGCCTCCTATTCGCTTCTGTCCTATATCTCGGGCATCAGCCTTGCCGCCGCGAAGAACATCGTTGCCTACCGAGAGGAGAAGGGCGAGTTCCTCTGCCGCGCCGAGGTGAAGAAGGTGTCGAAGATCGGCGCCAAGGCGTACGAGCAGTGCGCCGGCTTCCTTCGCGTTGCGGGTGGCGAGGAGATCCTTGACAATACCGGTGTGCATCCCGAGTCCTATCCCGTTGCGCGCGCACTTCTCGAGCGCTTCGGCTACACCGACCTTGACGTTGCAGAGGGGAAGCTTTCCGCTCTCTCCGAGAAGGTCAGAGGCTACGGAAGCGCCAGGCTCGCATCCGAGCTCGGCTGCGGCGAGCCGACCCTGATCGACATCGTCTCGGAGCTTGAAAAGCCGGGGCGCGACATCCGCGACGAGGCGCCCGCCCCTGTCCTTCGCAGCGACGTGCTCGACGTCAAGGATCTTACCGAGGGGATGGTTCTCACGGGAACGGTTCGCAACGTCGTCGATTTCGGCGCCTTCGTCGACATCGGCGTGCATCAGGACGGACTGCTTCACGTCTCTGAGATCGCCGACCGCTTCGTCCGTCACCCGAGCGAGGTCGTGTCGGTCGGGGACGTCATCGAGGTAAAGATTAAAGGCGTTGACTTAACCAACCCAAAGCGCCCGAGGATCGGACTCACCCGACGCGGGCTTGCCGCCAAGTCGTAATTTAATTAATTAAAACAAAAAATCCTCTGAAACTGTGTCGGAAGTGCTGTTTTTCTATTATTTTTAGCATCCTGCACAAAAACGGAGGGCAAATTTTGTTTGATTCAACACTTGGCAAAATTCCGCGATTTTGCTATAATAATGATGCTGAATTTTTATAAAAGAAACGGAGGAAATTAAAATGGCAAGTCTTTCCCTGAAGCATATTTTTAAGAGATATCTCGGCGGCGTCGTTGCCGTCTCGGACTTCTGCCTTGAGATCAAGGATAAGGAGTTCCTCGTTCTCGTCGGCCCGTCCGGATGCGGTAAGTCGACCACGCTTCGTATGATCGCAGGTCTTGAGGAGATCTCCGAGGGTGAGCTCTATATCGGCGACCGTCTGGTTAACGATATTGCACCGAAGGATCGCGACATCGCGATGGTGTTCCAGAACTACGCTCTCTATCCTCACATGACCGTTTTTGAGAACATGGCATTCGGCCTGAAGCTCCGCAAGGTGCCGAAGGAGGAGATCAAGCGCCGCGTTGAGGAGGCAGCAAGAATCCTTGACATCGAGCATCTGCTTGAGAGACGCCCGAAGGCTCTTTCGGGTGGTCAGAAGCAGAGAGTTGCGCTCGGCCGTGCGATCGTCCGTAACCCTGCCGTCTTCCTTCTCGACGAGCCGCTCTCGAACCTCGATGCAAAGCTTCGTGCGAGCATGAGAACCGAGCTGACCAAGATCCACCAGAAGGTCGGAACCACCTTCGTGTACGTCACGCACGACCAGACCGAGGCTATGACGATGGCAACCAGAATCGTCGTTATGAAGGACGGTCTGATCCAGCAGGTCGATACTCCTCAGAACCTTTACGATCTGCCCGTCAACATCTTCGTTGCAGGCTTTATCGGAACGCCTCAGATGAACTTCATCACCTGCACGCTCGAGAAGAAGGGCGAGGATCTTTACCTGACTTGGGGCAAGAACTCGGTCAAGCTTCCCGCAGACAAGGCAAACAATCCCGCACTCAAGGAGTATATCGGTCAGCAGGTCGTTGCCGGTATCCGTCCCGAGTGCATCCACGATGAGCCGATGTACCTGCAGAACATGGCTGACAGCGTGATCGACGCCTCTGTTGAGGTTACCGAGCTGATGGGTGCTGAGATCTATCTCTACCTCGGCTTCGACGGTCAGGAGGATGCCACCAACGGTAAGAACATCATCGCTCGCGTTTCCTCGCGCAGCAAGGCTCGCGCAGGCGATAGCATTCAGGTTGCGTTTGATACCTCGCGTGTCCATATCTTTGATAAGGATACTGAGAAGTGCATCATCCATTAAGCTCGGGCGTCCGCCTTTGGGCATAACCGAGCGAAAAGAGAATTCGGGTGTTAGGGTTTGTCCTAACGCCCGATTTTCTTTTTACTCTCGTAAATTTTTTAAGGTTGAAAACCTTCGGTTTTCTTCATTCAATTTCATTCTTTTCGCTCTATCGCCGTTCTCTCCCTCTCGGCGTATGAAAATACGCCTTCGGGTCGAGAAGCGACGATTTCTGCTCCAAATCCGTTAGCCCGAGGATCGCTTATCTTTCGGCATAACCGAGCGAAAAGCAAGGGAAGGTGTCAGGGCTTGTCCTAACGCCCGATTTTCTTGAAACCTGAAGCGCTCCTGCGGTACGTATAGCCGTTACGGAAGCTAAAGGAAAGGCAAGACTGTTTTTGAAAATAGTCTTGCTTTTTTCGTTTGGTTGCTGTATGATAAAGGCAAAGCCAATGATGCTAAGGAGAGCTGTCATGAGTGAATTTAAGCCGATTGAGCCTCTCGTTTCTCGTTATGCAAAGCCGCGCATCCTGCCTCCGAAGGGACGGCATCCCCGTCTCTTCTTTCTTGCCGAGGATCTGCCGCGCATTCGTCAGAATCTGACGCACAAGGATCATGCCGCCGCGTACGAGCGCTATCGCGAGGTGATCTCGCAGGGCTTTGCCTTCGGCGACCGCTTTGAATTCTCGGAGGACGAGCTGACGCGCGTCCGCTATAAGGCGCTCGCCTATCCTCTGCTCGGTGACGAGAGCGCCGCACGCGAGGCGATCGAGGCGATCTTCTTTATGCTGAGTCACCTCTCGATCTCGCCGCGCGGAGATATCTGCCGTGCCTATGGCTTGGTGATGTTCACAGCGGCCTCTGTCTACGACTGGGCATACCCCCTGATGGACGACGCTGAAAGGAACGAGCTCATTTGGCTCTGCGAGACGGTTCTCGGGCCGAACTTTGAGGTCGGCTTCCCGCCCTCGAAGCAGGGGATGTTGACGGGGCATGGCTGCGAGGCGCAGCTGCTCCGCGATTGGCTCTCGCTCGGTATCGCATCCTATGACGAATATCCCGATATCTACGATTTCGTCATGGGGCGAATTGAAAACGAGATGCTCCCGGCGCATAACTATTATTATCAGTCCGGCTCGCATTGGCAGGGCTCGGCCTACGGCCCCTCCCGCTATGTAAGCACGGTCATCGCCGAGGCCCTGATCTTCGGTATGTCGGGCGGTAAGGAGAGGCTCTTTGACCCGATGATGGGTGAGGTGTCGCTGACCTTCCTATACTATCTCCGCGCCGACGGCGAGCCCTTCCGCATCGGTGACGATTGGGCCGACCGCGGTAAGGCCTATCATATCGGCGATTACCATGCGACCGCCTTTTACGTCGCGAACATCTATCGAAAGCCGATTCTGCGTGCCTTTGCCTTTGAAAAGAGCATGATCCCGACCGACGACGCCGCGCTGATTTTGATCCTTGACGATCCGAGCGTCGGCTTTGCCTCGCGGATCTCGCTTCCCCCGCTTCGCTATAACGGCTCGCCCCTCGGCTCCTATATCGCCCATGACAGAAGCGGTGCCTCGGTCTACTTCAAGGTCGGCGAGTCCTATTCGGCAAACCATGAGCATAAGGACAGCGGAGCCTTCATGCTTTTCTATAAGGGAAGCCTTGCCTCGGCCGCAAACTGCTATCAGTACAGGACGGCATCGGACGAAAAATTCTTTTACGGCTCGACCCTTGACCTGCAGTATAACAAGCAAACGGTATCAAACAACTGTATGCTCGTCTATGACCCCGAGGAAAACGTCGTGCCGAGATGGGGCAACTCGGGTGGACAGAGAACCGACGATCTCTGCAACGGCGAGTACTTCGATCTGAATGATTGGAAGAGAACCCCGACCTTCACCTGGGCGAAGGTGCTTGCCCATGCCGACGGATTGCGTGAGGACGGAAGCTTTGGCTTCTGCCTGCTTTCGGGCGATCATACCAACGCCTATTCCGATAAGGTCAGAGACTATCGCCGCACCTCGCTTGCCGTTTCGTGCGACTCGCCCGATTATCCGATGCTGCTCTTCGTCTTTGACCGACTCGTCACGCGCGACGCCTCGCTTGAAAAGACCTGGCAGATGCATACGATGGGAAAATACGAGCTCGACGGCCGTCGCGCCATCACGCGTCACCCTGACGGCGGAGTCCTTGTCTGCGACTCGCTTTTGCCGAAGGCGGCAGAGCTTGGCGTCATCGGAAACGCCGAGGAGCGCTTTATCGTGCGGGGCAAGAACCTGGCCGAAAAATGCGACCCGACAAGACAACCGATCCGTGAGGACGGTCGCGGCCGACTCACCGTCACGCCGAGCGACGAGAGCGAGCTAAACTACTTCCTCTCGGCGATGTACGTCACCGACGACGGTAAGCCGACGGCGCAAAAGGCAGAGCTCGTCGAAGGCGTGGGCTTTGTCGGCGCGTTCCTCTTTGACGTTTGCGCCGTTTTCCCGACCGGCACCGAGGATCTCACCTCGCTTGCCATCGCGCTTCCCTCGGAAAGGAAAACGACCCTTTACGCAACCGGTCTTGCCAAGGGCCTTTGGAGCGACGGCGACCGCGTCTATGAGGTCGGCGAGAGCGAAAAGACCCTCGTTTTGACGGCCTACTGCCCCGTTAAGCTTGAAAAGATCGACTGATCCAAAAGCAAAGAGCAGACGAGCTTACGCAAAGAGATATTCTACCCATTGACCTTTACTTAGATTGGTTGTGCATGACACTTTAAAATAACGAAAAAAGCCGACGTGAAATCTCCACGTCGGCTTTTTTATATTCGATCCAAATTATATAACACCTGTTATGTATCGATTCACTCGACGAGAACGAGGTCAAGTCCGTCGAGGGCAAGGCGCGAGCCGACGTCGGTCGAGGGAGGGAGCAGGGCGAGCGCAATGAAAAGCTCCTCGCTTCCGTCGGTAAGGGTGGCGTACTCGCCTGCGATCGATTTGACGGTCAGGATCCTTTTGGTTTGCATGGCGTCTCCTTATTTGTGATAGCGCTTTCCGGCCGTGATAGTTGCGGCACGGTAAAGCGCCTCTGAGAGGATCAGGCGCATGAGCTGATGCGGGAAGGTCATGCGAGAGATCGAGAGTCTGAGGTCTGCCGCCGCCTTGACGCGAGGGGAAAGCCCGTGCGAGCTTCCGATGATGAAGGCGAGCTTTCCGCTCGACTCTCCCGCGCGCGCGATAAAGGCGGCAAGCTCGGGGGAGTCAAGCTCCTTTCCCTCAACGCAAAGGGCAACGGTGACAGCCCCCTTCGGGATGCGCGAGAGGATGGCATCGCCCTCCTTCTCAAGCGCGCGGGAGATCGAGGCAGGATCGTTTTCGTTTTGGATCCTCTCCTCCGGGAGATTGATCTCGCTCACCTGCGCGTATGCCGAGAGACGCTTTTGGTATTCCGCGACTCCGCTTTTGAGATAGTCCTCCTTAAGGGTGCCGAGGGAGATGATGGTGATCGACGTCATTTCAGACTCCTGAAAAGATTCATAAAATGCTCGCCCCAGAAAAGGTAAAGGATATCCATTCCGATGACGAGAAAGAGGGGAATGAGCAGCATCAGCATCCATTTGGTCGACTCGCGCCTGCTGTCGCGCTCGCGAAGGTATCTCTTTCGCTCGTCAAGCGGGATCGTCGGCGAGAGCGAATCGACCGAGAGCCCGTCCCTTGAAAAGCCGCGGTTGGCAAGCACGTAGGCAAAGCCGAGCAGGATCGCCGCGCCATAGAAAAAGAGAAAGGCGTAGGCGAATATCGCGTTCAGCGAATAATAGAGGAGAGCCATGCCGACGGTGGCGGCGATGAGAAAGAGCATCGTGCGAAGGCGGCGCTTGCGCTCGCGGGCGTTTTCGGTGAGCCGCTCTTCCGAGGCGCGGCGCGCGTCGTTTTTATATGGGCGCCCCGTATCCTTCATCAGATGATCTCCCGCGCGTCCATATAGTAGCGCTTTTCGTATGCCTCGCCCATCGAGAAGGTCTTGCGGGGAAGCGGACCGTTTTGAGAAACGTAGGGGAAGAGCTCGTCCTTCTCCATGCCGTCAAAGAGGAAGCCGAAGGCGCATCTCTCTTTTGCGATCGAGCTAAGCGAATCCTCGCCGTGGATGTAATCGACCTCGCCGCGCCCCGCCTTGCAAATGAAGTCGGAAAGGAAGCTATCGAGTGCGCCGACGGCAAGATGGTGGCGGCTACGCGAGATTCTGACGGGGGTTTTCTCGCCCGAGGGGAGGATCAGGGTCATTTCAAAGCCGTTTTCGTCTTCCTCTTTAAGCGCGGCGAGAAGGGCAGTCTCGTCTGCATCAAAGAGGGCGCGATAGATCGGATGGAAGGCAAGCGCGGGGGAATCGAGAGCACAGACTTCAACGAGTGCGTAGCGCGCGGGGTGCGAGAGCGCCGCATCGCCAAGCCGCCCCTGTATCTCCTCAAAGTGCGCCTTTGCGGTTGCAAGCGAATGGTTTCCGTCTCCGACGGCGTAAAGGAGAGGGGCGTCGGGCGAGATCTCCCTTGCGCGCGCCTCCTCTCGGTCAAGCGCCGCCTCAAGGTCGCGGCGAAGCTCGCTCGGCACGAGATAGCCTTTTGCATGACCGCCGCCAAGCATAAGCTCGGTATCGTAAAGGGGCTCGGCCATGTCTGCGAGAGGACGGAGAAGCGAGAAGATCTCCTCGCCCCTCTCAACGAGAAGCATGACGTGCGGAAGCTCAAGGCAGGCGTCGCGGCGGATGTCAAGGCGCGGGGGGATGCGCTCGGTAACCGTTCCCTCGGTCGGGCGGATCGGGCTCTTTGCTCCCTTGCCGAATTCGTAATCAAGCAGGTCGATCGCAACAACCAGACCCTCGCGGATCGGGCCGCCCTCTCCGCTTTCGCGGCGGAGATAGATCATGGCGTCGGGGTGAGATACGAGAATGCTCTCGCGGTAGCTCTTCATGGCAGAGAGAACCGAGGGAAGCCGCTCGGCGCGCTCGGCGAGATAGACCTCGGGAAGGATCATTCGAAGGGTAGAGGGGGAATCTCCGATCTCCTTTTCAAGCGCCTGCCAATAGGCGGGCTCGCTCGTGTACTGGTCGCAGGCAACGACGGCGTAGCGCCTGCCGTCAACTCTGTCAAAATCGGGCAGAAGGATGGTTGCGGGATAAAGCTTTGACATAGGACCTCCAAAAAAATGAAAAATAAAAATCGTCATCCCTCGTATAAAACCGATTGACGGTATCATACTAAGGACAGCAGAGCACGAAGGGAAACGGGGCGTTTAGACTCGATACCGACGCGACTTTGCTGTCGGTATCGAGTGCCCAGTTGCCATTGGGCGGATAGAGCACGCTGCGCTTGGCGTTGAAAACGCCTATCAAGGATACCGAGTCCACCGCACGGTCCCTCAGACGAAGGATCGGTTTGGGTCGGCTATGCGACCGTTTCGGTAGCCGACAAAAGGTCGGTGGGGCACCTCTGCACGGGGGTGTTCGTGCAGGGGTGCTTTTTTGTTATTTCGTTCTCACAAGCGACGTCAGAAGCTCGCCGAGGGCGTCGCAAAGCGCCGTCAGATCGGAGTCGCTTGTGCGGTGCGAAAGACTGACGCGGATGGCAAAGTCCCGCATCCCTTCGGGGATGCCGAAGGCCGAAAGCGCCCCCGTGCCGACGTGCCCGTGCG
>JAFYMH010000034.1 GCA_017556685.1 Clostridia bacterium
AAATCACATATTAGGATTTTGACCTTCTTGACGGGTGCGGATGCGGGGCGGTAATGGAAGCAATAGCTGCTCGATCTGCCGTCCTCGGCTTCAAGCAGGAGCGTGAAGCGGTCGGTGTCGGCGTGGGGGAGAATAAATCTCACGGTCGGGCCTGCGGTATTTCTGTTCGCGTCTGCCTCGGCGCTCCACTCGAGCAGCTCGGTAGTCGTCTCACCGAGAACAAGCGAGATCTTCACCTTGCCCTTGACCGCCTCGGGTTTGTCGTTGAGAAGCCAGATCTCTGCTTCGAGCATCTCGCCCTCGCACCAGGAGAATTTCTTTATTCTTGCGCTGAAAATAGTCTCGCGCATCGCGTCCTTGATGGCAAAATACGCCTTTTTGGGCTTCGCGGGGTACTCGATGATGCTGTTGTTCGCCGCGGTGATCCAAGGCTCGTTGTAGCACCAATTGAGCATCATACTGCAGTGCGGCCACTGGCGGCGCATTTCCTCAAACGCGCCCTTGTAGCCCTCGCTCTGCAGCCACGAGGAGTTCTCAACGATCTGCTCGATCGACTCGGGCTCGCCGAAATATCTTCTCAGCACATCAAGGCAGAGCCAATTTGCCTCGCCCCACGCGCCAAAGGCGTGATGTGCCACCCACGCGGGCGTTTTCTCGATGGGGAAAAGCTCGTCCTCGGGGATTATCTGCTTGAGACTCTCAAGGCTCGCGACCGACGGCACGCCGAACTCGGTGTACGCCGTGTTGTGCGCGTTTTGGAACTCCGCGAAGACGTCGCCGCCCTGCATAGGCGAGTAGAAGAGGTAGCATCCGTGCGCCACGCCCATAATGGGAGAGGTGGGGATGAAGGGGCGAGTGGGGTCAAGCTCGTAGCAGAGCTTGTTGAGGAGTCTGAGCGGGAGCGACTGATCGTCCATTCCCGACCAGGAGTTGAAAAGCTCGTTTCCGCCGCACCAGAATGCGAGCGAGGGATGCGAGCGCAGATTTTTGATGATGTAGCTCGCCTCGCTCTCGAGCGTTGCGAGATATTCGGGCGTGCCGAGGTAGTTGTTGCAGGCGAGCATAAATTCCTGCCAAACGAGAATTCCGTATTTGTCGCAGAGGTCGTAGAAGCTGTCCTTGCAGACCGACGCGCCGCCCCAAAGGCGCAGGATGTTCATATTCGCGTCGCGCGCGAGGATGAGAAGCTCGTCGTAGCGTGCCTCGTCGATCTCTCCCCAGAAGACGTCGGGATTTACCCAGTTAGAGCCCTTGGCGAGAATTTTTCTGCCGTTGAGCTCGATCGTGACGGGGGGCGCGTAGCGCGATTTCGGGAAGTCCTTCGGGTCGCCCTCGCCCTCGTTTCTCAAAAAGCGGAGACGCTTGAATCCTATGCGACCTTCGCGAGAGAAGTGTGCGTTTTTGATCTCGTAGCGGTAGAGGTACGCCTCGCCCTGACCGTTGCACCACCAGAGCTTAGGGGAGGGAACGGTCATCTCGCGGCCGCTCGTGTGTGCGACGAGCTTGCCGTCGGCGTCGTAGAGCGAGATCTCGCACGCTTGT
>JAFYMH010000035.1 GCA_017556685.1 Clostridia bacterium
CCCGGCAGGTGATCGCCGTAAAAGACGACGACGGTGTTCTCTTCAAGCGCATCGACAGCGTCAGTCAACTCGCCGATGAAAAGATCCATCTCGCGGAGCTGGTTAACGTAGTATTCCCACGAAGCGATCTCATCCTCATACGAGATTCCGCCCGTTACGCGTACGGCGAGATCGTCCTCAAGCGCACGCGAGGGGTAACCGCCGTGTCCCTGGACCGAGATCGTGTAGATATAATCGGGGCCGTCGGTCGAGGAAAGGGAGGCGAGGATCTCCTCGGTCAGGACCCGGTCCTTTGCCCAGCCGAGGGGATTGAAATCATCCTCGGTCAGTCCCGGCATATACTCGACCGGCGTGAAGCTTTCAAAGCCGAGGTTGGTAAAGCAGATGTCGCGCCCGTAGAAGGTGGCGCGGTTGTTGTGAATGGCGTGCGTGCCGTAGCCGAGCGATCCGAGCACGTAGGGGATGCTCTCGCAGGCGGTGTCGCGAAGGATGGTGTTATAGGGATACTCGCCGGCGCCAAAGGAGGCGAGATTCATGCCAGAGATGACCTCAAACTCGGTATTCGCCGTGCCCGCTCCGATCGAGGGGACGGCAAGATAGCCCGAGGGGCAATTCCGAAGCAGTGCCGAGAAGTTCGGCGTGGGATCCTCGGAGAAGGTGACGTCGGTGATGCGTCTGACGTCAAAGAAGGACTCGAGCTGCACGAAAATGACGTTCGGCATCTCGCTCGGCAGGCTCGGGTCGTCTCTGAGACCTGCGCGCTCCATGATCGCCCCGATCGACTCGGAGGAATAGGACTTCGGCTTATCGATGCCGCGGTCAAAGACCGTGTTCAGAAAGCAATAGGTGAAGCCGTACTCGCGGTAGGCGTCGACGATGTTCGGAAAGTGCCTCGGGATCACGCCCGTCGCCCCGTAGCAGATCGAGAGCGAGAAGGTCAGAGCCAGGGTCGTGATAAAAGCGATCGGGGCGCCGATGGGATGCCGCACCCCGCGTTTGGTCTTGAGGTAGAGCACGACGAGCACGAAGACGGCGGCGGCAAGTCCGCCAAGGATCAGGGAGATCAGAAGCGGAGAGAGATAGAAGGTGATGATGTCAAAGCCGGTCGTCAGGGTAAAGAGATCGGTCCCGATGAAGGGGGTCACGCGGAAGCTCTGCAAAACGAAGTTGGTGATCCCGACGGCAACAAGGATCGCCGAGACCGACGTTGCGTAAAAGACCTTCTTTCTCAAAATGAGCATCGGAAGATAGAGAAGCGAGAGGATCAGGACGTTGAGCAGAAGAAGATGCGGCCGTAAAAACAGAAACCCGAGCGTTCGGTCGATGCTTCTTTGGCTTAGTAGCTCGATCGCCAGCGTTGCAAGCAGGGCACAGGCGAAGGGCGTAAGATAGGGCAGGATTTTCTTTTTCAAAGCAAAGCCGTCCTTTCAAAAGAATCGGAAAATGGGGCGGTACCCTTTAGTATACCGCTTGTCTACGCAAGGTATCATAGCACGCGCCGGGAAAAAAGTCAAGTTTTTTAGGTTTTGCATACCCTGCATTTGATGAAAAGCGTTCAGAGAAGGAGGGGCGAGATGAAGTATTCGGCAGTGATAGAGGAGATACGGCGCCTTGAGAGGAAGGTCCCCGCGCTTTCGGTAGAGACGCTCGGGCGCTCTCTCCTCGGTCGGGAGATCCCGATCCTTTCCTTTGGCTATGGGCGGCGCGCGATCCTTTACGTCGGCGCGCATCAGGGGATCGGGCATATCACCTCGGCGGTGCTTCTTGCCTTCGCTCGGGAATTCCTCTCGTCGGGCAGGGACGGCTCGATCTCGGGGGTGTCGCGCTCGTATCTTGAAGGGAGGGGGCGGTATTTCATTTTGCCGATGCTCAACCCCGACGGCGTTTCGCTCTCACTCGAGGGGATAGGCACGGCAGGGGTCCTTTCCGAGCGGCTTCTTCGCATGAACGGGGGAAGCTCTGATTTTTCAAAATGGCAGGCAAACGCGCGGGGGGTCGACCTTGAGCACAATTACGATGCGGGGTTTTGGGAATATAAGCGCCTTGAGGGGCAGCTTGGGATCGAGGGAGGAGGTCCTTCGGGCTACGCGGGGGAGTACCCCCTCTCCGAGCCCGAGAGCGCTCGGCTCGCAGCTCTCTTCGCCTGCCTTTCGCCCTCCCTCGTTCTGAGCCTGCAAGCGAGAGGGAGGGGGATCCTCTACACCTCGCTCCCTCGCTCTGCCGCGGTTGCGCGTGCGATGGCGCGGCACGCGGACAACGGCCTCTCTGTCTTCGAGAGGGAGGCGCATGGGAGTCTGACCGATTACGCCTCGCGCCTCGGCATCCCTTCCTATACGATAGCGTGCGGGCGCGGGGCGGATCCCCTTCCCGACGGGTGCCTGCCGTCGCTGTACGCCGAGCTTCGCCGCCTCCTTTGGCTTGCCCCGATCCTCTAAAATTGTAAATATTTTGTGAACGTTCCCCGAAGGACTTGCGCTTGCGCGCGAATTATGATATGATATTCGGGCGCCGAAAACTGACGGCGTAAATTCTCACGTAGGGTGTGTGAGGCCGAGGTGCCGGGAAACCGGTCGCGTCTCTGTATCGCCCTGCGGCGGAAAAAACCTAAAGGAGGAACAGAAAATGTTCGGAGTATCCATCAAGCAGCTGCTCGAGGCAGGCGTCCACTTCGGTCACCCGACCAAGAAGTGGAACCCGAAGATGTCGGAGTACATCTTCACCACCAGAAACGGGATTCACATCATTGACCTGCAGAAGACCGTTAAGAAGTTCGAGGAGGCGTACACCTACGTCCGTTACCTCTCCGAGGCAGGAGGAACCATCCTCTTCGTCGGAACGAAGAAGCAGGCAGCCGAGTCGATTCGCGACGAGTCGATCAAGTGCGGCATGTACTACGTGAACGTTCGTTGGCCCGGCGGAATGCTCACCAACTTCAAGACCATCCGTAAGTCGATCGGCCGTCTCAACGAGCTTGAGAAGATGCAGGCTGACGGCACCCTCAACCTTCTTCCCAAGAAGGAGGCCGCTAAGAAGCTGAAGGAGATCGACGATCTCGAGAAGATCTACGGCGGTATCAAGAACATGGAGAGACTTCCCGACGCCATCTTCGTCGTTGACACCCGCAAGGAGGCCAACGCCGTTAAGGAGGCGAAGAAGCTCGGTATCCCGGTCATCGCGATCGTTGATACCAACTGCGATCCGGCAGATGCAGATTATATCATCCCCGGTAACGACGATGCGATCCGCGCCATCAAGCTGATCGGCGGCGCGCTTGCAGACGCTGTCATCGAGGGTAAGGGCGGCGAGCAGATCGCCGACGCTCCGGAGAGCACCGAAGAGGCAGCTCCCGCAGCAGAGCAGTAATCGGAAGGAGAATTAAAATGGCAAATATCAGCGCAAAGGACGTAGCCGAGCTCAGACGTCAGACCGGCTGCGGAATGATGGACTGCAAGAATGCACTCGTTGCCGCAGACGGCAACTTTGACGAGGCGATCAAGGTTCTTCGTGAGAAGGGCATGGCAGCCGCTGCAAAGAAGGCAGACAGAATCGCTGCCGACGGTCTTGTTGAGATCCTCACCGAGGGCAACGTGACCGCAATGGTCGAGATCAACTCCGAGACCGACTTCGTTGCAAAGAACGAGAGCTTCCGCGCCCTCGTTGTGACGGTCCTCAAGACCATCATCGCAAAGAAGCCCGCGACTGTTGAGGAGCTGATGGGCTGCACCACCGAGAACGGCGATACCGTTGAGGCTGCCGTTCAGGAGAAGATCCTGACGATGGGCGAGAAGCTCTCGATCCGCCGCTTCCTTATCGTTGAGGGCCTTGTCAGCACCTATATCCACGGCAACGGCGCGACCGGCGTTATCATCAAGTTCGAGGCAGACGATGCCGCTCGCTCCAACCCCGGCTTTGCCGAGTTCGCAAAGAACGTTGCACTTCAGGCAGCTGCATACAGCACTCCTTACGTGACCCGCGAGGACGTTCCCGCATCGGTCATCGAGGAGGAGAAGGCGATCCTTCTGAAGCAGATGGAGGCAGATCCCAAGATGGCAAACAAGCCCCAGAAGGTGCTTGACGGTATCATCATCGGACGCCTTGGCAAGTTCTACGAGGCAAACTGCCTGACCGAGCAGGCATACGTTAAGGACGATTCGCTGACGGTTGCAAAGTACGTTGCAGCCTGCGCGAAGGAGTTCGGCGGCGCCATCAAGATCGTCGGTGCATACCGCTACGATAAGGGCGAGGGCATCCAGAAGCGCGAGGACGATCTCGCAGCTGAGGTTGCAAAGATGGTCAACGGCTGATCCCTTGTTTTCAAAAAACGAAAGCGGACCGGAAAATCTCCGGTTCGCTTTTTTGTGTCCCTGTTTCGTAATAATTTGTAATAATTTGTAAGGAAATTAAGAAAAGAGCAGTTTTCTTTCAAAAAGGTGTTTACAAAAGTATGATTTTGAAGTAAAATATACTTGATACAATATTTGCCGGGCAGAGGACTCTGCCGCGGTGAAAGATCGATGAG
>JAFYMH010000036.1 GCA_017556685.1 Clostridia bacterium
CTCGTCGGTAAAGAAATGCTTGTAGAATCGCACGTACACCAAGATCTTCGTCATCAGAAAGGAAACGGCAACGGCAAAGAGACATACGAGCCCCGTCATTATAAAGAACAGGGCGGAGAGGTTGAGGATCAGGTTATCGGTGTCAAGATCGGCAATCCAGCTGAAGGCGCGGATCAAAACCCCTCCGAGGATACCCCCGGCCACCGACAGGACAGCGCCGATCCAAAAGAGCCTTGCAACGGCAGACAGGTCGTATTTCAGTAGCTTCCTAAGCATGAAAACACCTCCCGAAAGAGCATATCCAGCGTTTTTCCGCTCTGTTGGCGCACCTCGTCGGCGTTGCCCGACAAAAGGATCCGGCCGCCCGGACCCATAAACAGAAAGTCGTCGAGAGCCGGCTCAATGTCGTAGATCAGATGCGTGGTAATCAGAACCGTTGCCTCGGGGCTTCGGCTTTTAATAATGGTTTTCAGAATGTAATCGCGTGCAGCGGGATCAACTCCCGCGATCGGCTCGTCGAGCAGATAAAGCCTCGCACGGCGCGCCATGACCAAAATCAGCTGAACCTTCTCCTTTGTTCCCTTTGAGAGGGTCTTGAGCTTGGCGGTCGGATCGATTTTGAGATTGGCCATCATATCCCTTGCAAGGGCGGTGTCGAAATCGGCATAAAAATCGGAAAAATAAGCGATCAGCTCGTTGACGCGCATGCCGCCGCTGAAATAGGTGCGCTCGGGGAGATACGAGATCCATGCGTTCGTCTCGTCGCTTCTCGGCTTGCCGCAAACAGAGATTTGCCCCTCATCCGGAACGAGAAGTCCCGACAGGAGCTTCAAAAGCGTCGATTTTCCACAGCCGTTCGGACCGAGCAGTCCGATGATCCTGCCGCTCGGCAGATCAAGATTCAGATTCGTGAGAACCGGAAATTGATAGCGCTTGGTGAGATTTCTGCAGCTTAAAACAGTCTTGCTCATCCAAGGTTCACCTCCCATGCGGATTCTATACTACTATAAGGATACAGGATTTTTCGTTTTTTGTCAAGTCGGAAATCGCCCGTCTCGAAGCTCCTTCGGCAAAAAAGACCGTTGCATCGCAACGGTCTTTTTTGGTGCTCCTGCGGAGATTCGCCCATCAGGCGGCAAGCCGCCATCGGCACGCACGCGGGCAACGCAAGCGTCCACTGGAAGCTTGCTATTTCCTTCAGAAATTGCCCTGTTCGAATCTCCTTCGGCAAAAAAGACCGTTGCATCGCAACGGTCTTTTTTGGTGCTCCTGCGGAGATTCGAACTCCGGACCCTTTGATTAAAAGTCAAATGCTCTGCCAACTGAGCTACAGGGGCGTTCTTTTGCCATAGTATGATAACACATTCTGTGGCAAATGTCAAGGGCTTTTTCAAAGGAAAGCCGAGAGGGGACTGTTTTTTCTGTTTTCGGGGTGTGGGGCTGTCATATTTGACGAGACCGAAAAAATCCGAGGGACTCTACTAAAAGAAACTGAGTCAAAGTAAAAAACCACACTTTGGTCAAGTCTTTAAGGTTGAAATCCTTCGGATTTCTTCATTTTATCTCGGATTTTTTCTACCGCCGTTTGCTCCCTCTCGGAGTATGTGTATAC
>JAFYMH010000037.1 GCA_017556685.1 Clostridia bacterium
CTCCCTCTCGGAGTATGTGTATACACCTTCGGGTCGCAAACGACGCTTCTCGCCTAAATCTGATGCGCCCCACCAAAAAGAGGCTGTCTCAAATTCACATTTGAGACAGCCTCACTGATTTTTTTGGGGTTGGTTCAACCCATTTCGATCATGCGGTCGATGCAAACGCGAGCCTCGCGAAGCGTATCGCCGTCAAGCTCGATCTCAAGGCCCCCCGTCCCCTCAAGGGCAGAGAGAACGTCGGGAAGCGAGGTCAGGCGCATATCGGCGCAGATCAGGCGCTTTGAAAGCGGATAGAACTGCTTTTCGGGAAGCTCGTACTGCAGGTGGGTAACGATGTTGTTCTCGGTTCCGATGATAAACGAGCTTGCCTCGGATTTTGCGGCGTAGTCCATAATTTCGGTTGTTGAGCCGATGAAATCGGAGGCGGAAACAACCTCACTTGCACATTCGGGGTGAGTCAAAACGAGCGCCTCGGGATGCTGCTCCTTTGCCGTCTGAAGCTCTTTTAACGTAATGGAGTTGTGAATCGGGCATCCGCCGTTCCAGAAAACGAGCTTCTTCGTCGGAAGCTTTTTAGCAACGTACGAGCCAAGATTTTTGTCCGGAATGAAAAGGATCTCGCGGTCGTCGGGGAGCCTTGAAACGATCTTGACGGCGGAAGCGGAGGTAACGCAATAATCGCAGGCACGCTTGAGGTCGGTCGTCGTATTGACGTATGCAACGACGATTCCCTCGGGATGCTCTTTGCGCCACGCCTCGACCTCGGCGCGCGTAAATTGCTCGGCCATAGGACACCCGGCGTCACCTGAGGCGATCACCACGCGCTTATCGGGGGACAGAAGCTTGACGGTTTCTGCCATAAAGCGGACACCGCACATAAGGATGTTCTTTTCGGAAACACCGGTTGCCTTGCGGCTTAGGGCGAAGGAGTCACCCGTAAAATCGGCGATTTCAAGAATTTCGTGCGATTGATAAGTATGAGCGAGAATACAGAAATCCTTCTCCTTTTTCAGGCGCAGAATCTTTTGCTGCAGTTCCTTTGTTTGCATCATGCGAATTTCTCCTTAGGTAGGTTTACGTGACCGACAGATAGTAGCCGATCGCGGGATGATAGGAGATCGGTCGAAATCCGAGCTCCGCTAAAAAGCGCTTGTTGATTCGGCAGATATGAGGGGAGAGAGTATGAAGATGCGGAGATTTTCTCGGATCGGCAGAAAGTGCAAGGAGCTTTTTGGGCGCCAAGGGTGCGGGAAAACGGTCAAGCATCGTGTGCAGGATCGCAGTTTCGGTGTCGGTCAGAGAAATGAAATCTCCCATGTAATAGAAGCCGCCGTTCGTTACCTTGTGCGAAAGATGTCCCGCCCGAAGCTCGCCGTGACTTCGGAACTCGCTTCCCGAAAGGAAACGGAAGACCGCACGGAGCGCGGAGGAGGGAGAGAAGGGGGCGCGAACCGAAAAATCAGCGGGGTCCTTTGGGGTAACGCCGTCGTATTCATGCCCAAGAAGCATAACGGTTGGGACGCTCGGGAAATGGGAGCGGATCGAACGGCAAAAATATTTCGGACGCCGCTCTGCCGTCATACGGGGAAGAAAGACGATATCGCATAAGCCCTGGCGAATGTAATACGATGCCATTCGATAGCTTCCGCCGATCGACGGAAGCCCGAGCAGATAGAGCATACGGCGAGTCTTTAGGACTTGGTCTTTGTCGCTGTCTGCAACGTAAATCATGAAATCGTCTCCGTTTGTATTGTCGGATACTATTATAGCACGAAAAAGGTCGTATTGCAAGCGGTTTCGGGAAGCAGATCGAGCGAATTTGTGCATAGAGAGGAAATATTTTCCTAAAGAGGCTCATAGAATTGACAATCCCTGTAAAACGTGATAAAATGAGGACAGAAAAAAGGACGGTAGACGGATATGACACAGTTTACGAATCGCAGAGTTCTCGTGACCGGCGGATCAAGGGGCATCGGCGCCGAGATCGTGCGCCATCTTCGCAGGCTTGGTGCCTCGGTTGCCTTTACCTATTTCGGGTCCCCTGAGAAGGCGCGCTCGCTTGCCGACGAGTGCGGTGCCTTTGCTCTTTACGGCGACGTTTCAAGCGACGCCGATACCGATCGGGTCGCAGAGGAAGCCAAGGCTTGCCTTGGCGGTCCTGTTGATACGCTCGTTTTGAATGCCGGGATCAGCACAAGCGGACTTCTGACCGATCTTTCGCTTGACGAGTGGAACCGTCTTTTTGCGGTCAACGTAACCGGCGCGTTTCTCTACGCCAAAAAAATGATTCCGGATATGGTACGTGCCAAGTTCGGCAGAATCGTAACAGTTTCCTCGATCTGGGGCATGGTCGGCGCAAGCTGTGAGGTCGCGTACTCTGCGAGCAAGGCGGCGCTTCTTGGCTTCACCAAGGCGCTTGCCAAGGAGCTTGGACCCTCGGGGATCACCGTCAACGCCGTCGCTCCCGGCGTCATCGATACCGACATGATGGCGGGCTACGGTGAGGAGGATCGCCGTTCCCTTGTCGATCAAACTCCGCTTTGCCGACTTGGCAGCCCCTCGGACGTTGCCGCGGCAGTTTCCTATTTACTAAGCGACGAGGCTTCCTTTTTGACAGGGCAGGTTCTATCTCCCGGCGGTGGGATCGTTATCGTGTAAATAATTTGAAAATTTGTTCCCGAAATTTTGTTTTTCCCTTGCAATGCGGGGATAGATATGGTATACTATTTCGGGACGCGGGAATCCCGGTTCTCGCCGTCGGACGGAGCCATACTAATCGGGGAGGTAGCGGTGCCCTGTATCCGCAATCCGCTATAGCGGGGATGAATTCCGCGTTTGAGGGGCGTTTTTGTGTAGTCTGCGCCGTTTTGAGGTGCGTTGAAGAATGGGTCTTACGCAATCGAAGGCTGTGAATCATGTCAGGTGGGGAACCAAGCAGCATTAAGCGGTTGATTCGATGTGCCGTAGGGTCGCCTGTTTGGAGCATTGATGGCGGTTAACGTATGTAAGAGCGTCTCGATTCTGCGGTGTATGGTTCTGTCCGACGGCGAGAGCGCACCCGCCTCGGATGGCGGCGCGGCTTGGCTCGCGCCTTTTTTTATAGCTGAATGGAAACGGAGGTTTTGCTCATGTATCGTGCATTGTACAGAAAATGGCGCCCAAGCAGCTTCGACGAAGTTGTTGGGCAGGAGCAGATCACCGATATTCTTAAATATCAGGTCGCCGAAAACCGAACCTCGCACGCGTATCTGTTCTGCGGCTCTCGCGGAACCGGAAAAACGAGCTGTGCCAAGATCCTTGCGAAGGCGGTCAACTGTCTAAGTCCCGTTAACGGAAATCCCTGCAACGCCTGCGAGGCTTGCCGAAGCATTGATGCAGGAGTAGCCACCGACGTGATCGAAATGGACGCGGCGAGCAATAACGGCGTCGACAACGTTCGCGATATGAAGGAGGAGATCGTCTTTACTCCTGCCGAGCTCAAATATCGCGTTTATATCATCGACGAGGTTCATATGATGAGCGCAAGCGCCTTCAACGCGCTTCTCAAAACCCTCGAGGAGCCGCCGTCGTACGTTCTTTTCGTTCTTGCGACAACCGAGCTTTCAAAGCTCCCCTCTACCATCGTTTCGAGATGTCAGAGGTATGATTTCCGAAGACTGACAACCGACGCCATGATCTCAAGGCTTCGTCATATCTCGGCGGAGGAGGGAATTCGCCTTGAGGACTCGGGCGCTCGCCTGATCGCAAAGATGGCGCAGGGCGGAATGCGCGACGCCATCAGTCTTCTTGAGCTTTGCGCCGGAACCGGAGAGGTGATCACAGAGTCGCTTGCCGCCCGAATTCTCGGCGTTGGCGGACGGGATACGCCCGGGAAGGTCGTTGACGCGCTTGTTAACCGCGATTACCCTACGCTATACCGCCTTGTGGATGAGCTCGTCAGATCCTCTGAGGACATCTCGGTCTTTTGGGGAGAGCTCTACCGTTATTATCGCGACCTGATCGTTGTGAAAACGATCGGAGATGCAAAGGAATATCTCGATCTGACCGACGGAGAGCAGAGCGCGCTTTCCGACCGCGCCCAAAGGATCCCGCTTGCGCGGATGATCTATCACAGTAAGGTGCTTGAGGAAACGCTTGAGGGACTTCGAAGAGCAGGGCAGGGGAAGCGCAGTATCGCAGAGCTTGCGCTCGTTCGTATGTGTGAGCCGAAGCTTTCATCCTCCCCCGAAAGCCTCGTTTCGAGGATCGACGAGCTTGAAAAGCAGCTCGCGCGTCTTGTCGCATCGGGGGCGGTCGGCTCTCCCGTGAGCACGCAGGCGCCTGTCACTGCACCTTGTGATAGCCGCTCCGACGGGCATACCGAGATCAAGACGCAAACCGAGGAGAAGCCGCAGGCAGCGGGGGAGAAGGATACGCCCAAGGAGACCGAGGAAAAGCCGAAGCCGCTTGATATCTGGGGACTTATTCTTGAGGAATTTGCCGAGATCAAGCCCTCGCTTCGCCCCTTTTTGAAGGGCTCGAGCGCCGAGATCTCCTCGGACGGAACGCTTACCGTTCGTCTGACGGTCAAGCTCTTCCTTGGAATGCTTTCGGGTGACGAAGCGTCGAAAACGATGCTTTTGAATCTCGTCAAGGCAAAGGGCGTGGACGCCCGAGCGCTTCGCTTCGTTTCGGTTGCGAAGCAGGAAAATACAAATCAAATTGAATTTTAAGATACAATGACACCATCATGGAGGGATAAAGCATGAACGTCAGACTTCCGAAAAACGGCGCAGGGAATATGCAGGATATGCTAAAGCAAGCGCAAAAGCTTCAGGAGGATATGGCAAACCTTGAGAAAGAGCTTGAGGGAAGGGAATACGAGGTTTCCGCCGGCGGCGGCGCCGTTACCGTTAAGATCAACGGAAAAAAGGAGATCCTTTCTCTTGACATTGATCCCGATATCGTTGATCCCGATGATATTGAAACCATGTCTGACATCATCGTTGCGGGCGTGAACGAGGCGATCCGCCGCGTGACCGACACTGCAAGCGATGAGATGCAGAAGCTCACTGGGCCCATGGGACTCGGTATGCCCGGCATGGGGTTGCCCTTCTGAGATGGCAGATTATATTGCACCGCTTCAGCGACTGATCGAGGAGTTTCGCAAGCTCCCCGGGATCGGCGGAAAAACGGCCGTGCGCCTTGCTTTTTCGATCGTGACCGGAACGAGCGAGAGAGCCGAAGCGTTTTCTGACGCCATTCTGACCGCGAAGCGAGAGATTCGTGCCTGCTCGGTCTGCTGTAATCTCAGTGCCTCGGAGCTTTGCCCGATCTGCTCGGATCCCGATCGGGACAGAAGCACGATCTGCGTTGTTGAGGACGCGCGCGCGGTTATGGCGATGGAGCGGATCAGAGATTATAAGGGGATGTACCACGTTCTCGGCGGTGCACTTTCCCCGATGAACGGAATCACGCCCGATCGGCTTCATATCAAGGAGCTGCTTTCGCGTCTTGCAAGTTCTGAGGTCCGCGAGGTCATTATTGCAACCAACCCGACCGTTGAGGGGGAAACCACGGCGTCCTATCTTGCAAGGCTTCTTGAACCCTTTGAGATCAAGGTCACGCGCCTTGCATACGGAATTCCCGTCGGTGGAGACCTTGAGTATGCCGACGAGGTAACGCTTCACCGAGCAATGTCGGGACGAACCAATCTTTTGTAAGCGAGGTCGGCGCCTTGTATACGGAAAAGAAAAAGCTGTCAAACAAAAGGAAGCTCACGATCGTTGCCGTTGCCGCGGTTTCGGTTCTTGTGTTTTCTGTCGTTGCGCTTTACGTTCTGCGCCTTGACGATACCCCGGAGTTTTATTTTCCTCCGCCGTGCGACGGTCCGTTTGCCCCGATCGACCCGAGCGAGGATATCTGGGCTGACCCCGATTATCTTGCACTCGGTGACCGCCTGACGGTGTACGCCGAGAAGCCCCCGTTTGACTCCTATCCGATCGCAGGACCGGACGATCTGTCGCTTGGCGCGGACGTTGCGTTTCTCTATCGCGTTCTCGATTCCGTAAGGTCGGGGGATGCCGAGCTTTACAATTCCTATTTCTCCGATTTCTACCTTCGGGTTGCCGGAGAAAAGCAGGACTTTACTCCGCAGAAGCTTTATGACGTGAGGATCTGCTACGTAAAAACGGTCAATGACGAGAAGGCGGGGTATTTGAGCCTGTATCTCATTGAATATAAGATCATGGATAACAACGGGACCTACCGCAACGATATCGCAAGCGACGAGTCTCGCGGTGTGTATTTCTACGTTCGCGCTACCTCAAGCGGATACGAGGTCTATTCTATAGTCTATCCGAAGGCTACGACATCATAATTTTAGGAGAGTTGTTAGATGGAATTTATGATTTACTTTTGGCTTGGCGTCGTCGTTGTTGCCCTCGTCGTCGAGGCGCTGACCGTCGGCCTCGTGTCGATCTGGCTTGTTCCGGGCGCGCTTGTCGCCATGCTTCTTGCAATCTTTAAGCTTCCGCTATCGGTACAGATCCCTGCCTTCTTTCTTCTTTCGGCGTGTGGGATCGTTCTCGCAAAAACGCTTTTTCGCCGCTATCTTCACCCCAAAGCCTCTGTCAAAACCAACGTCGACGCCATCGTTGGCTCGCGTGCCGTTGTGACCGAGCGGGTTGACAATCTTTCGGGCTGCGGTCAGGTGCGCGTGGATTCTCAGATCTGGTCTGCCCGTTCGATCGATCCCGATATCGTATTTGAGGTGGGCGACGTCGTTTCGGTTATGGCAATCGAGGGCGTTAAGCTCATCTGCAAATAAATTTCAAATCAAACCGGAGGAATTGTTATGCTTAGTGCTTCGTTTTTTCTTATGATGAGCGGCGGTGCTACCGCTCTTACCGTGATCGGCGTTCTTCTCGGCCTCGCGCTGTTGCTTCTGATCGCCAACATCTGCATCGTTCCGCAGGCGCATGCATACGTTATCGAGTGGCTTGGAAGCTACAAGACGACCTGGGATACGGGACTTCATATTAAGGTTCCTTTCTTCGAAAAAGTAGGCAAGCGCGTCGTGAAGATGGAGCAGGTCGTCGATTTCCCTCCGCAGGCGGTCATCACGAAGGATAACGTTCGTATGCAGATCGACACCGTCGTTTTCTATCAGATCACTGACTGCAAGCTCTATGCTTACGGTGTCACCAATCCTCTGTTTGCAATTGAGAACCTGACGGCAACCACGCTTCGTAACATCATCGGTGAGCTTGATCTTGACGGAACGCTCACCTCTCGCGACGTCATCAATACGAGAATGCGCGCCATTCTTGACGAGGCGACCGATCAATGGGGAATTAAGGTCAACCGCGTTGAGCTCAAGAATATCATTCCGCCGAAGGAAATTCAGGACGCGATGGAAAAGCAAATGAAGGCGGAGCGCGAGCGCCGCGAGGCGATTCTTCGCGCTGAGGGTGAAAAGAACAGCGCGATCCTCGTTGCAGAGGGACGTAAGCAGTCGATGATCCTTGAGGCAGAGGCAAGCAAGCAGTCGGCGATCCTTGCCGCAGAAGCCGTTAAGGAGTCGAAGATGCGCGAGGCAGAGGGTGAGGCCGAGGCGATCCTTCGCGTTCAGGAGGCGACCGCAAAGGGTATCGAGATGATCAACAACGCATCTCCATCCGAGGCGGTAATCTCAATCCGTGCGCTTGAGGCGTTCGCCGCCGCGGCAAACGGAAACGCAACCAAGATCATCGTTCCCTCAAACATTGCAGGCCTTGCAGGGCTTGCTACTTCGCTTACCGAAATCGCAAAAACCAAGGGCGAATAACCCTGTTTTCGGGCGGTAACTTCGGTTGCCGCCCGAAAAATTTGTTTTTTCATTTTTTTCATATAAATCCCTTGACAAACTCGGTGCAAGTTGCTATAATATGCGTGTTGTCCGATATGTACCTTTAGCTCAGCTGGATAGAGCAACTGCCTTCTAAGCAGTAGGTCGAGGGTTCGAATCCCCCAAGGTACGCCACGGTATGGAGGATGTAGCTCAGTTGGTGGTAGCGCCAGGTTGTGGCCCTGGAGGTCGTGGGTTCAAGTCCCATCATTCTCCCCATTTTTTGATAAAATCGCCTTTTGGGCGATTTTTGTTTTTCTAATATGAATATAAATCGAGCCCGTGCGACTGATTCTGTCGCACGGGCTTTTTTTCAGTACAGCTTATATTTCAGACGGAGATTGTCGGCGATCATGGCAATAAACTCGCTGTTGGTCGGCTTGCCGCGGTTGTTTTGGATGGTATATCCGAAATAGGAGTTCAGAGTATCGATATCCCCTCGGTCCCATGCAACCTCGATCGCGTGGCGAATGGCGCGCTCGACTCGAGAGGTGGTCGTCGCATATTTTTTAGCGACGGAGGGATAGAGAATTTTCGTAACAGAGTTAATGATCTCGTTGTCGGCGATCGTCATCATGATCGCCGTTCTCAGGTACTGGTATCCCTTAATGTGTGCAGGAACACCGATCTGATGGATAATTTTCGTAACCTGCGTTTCGATATCGGGTGCGGAATCGGGAGCTTTTTCGTCCGCTCCGTTCTTTTTGGCACTGACGATCGCGCTGATATGCTCGCAAAGGCTCGGATAGTTCAGGGGCTTTGGCAAGCAAAGCTCGGCACCGGCACGGCTTGCTTCGAGAAACGACGCCTGATTTGCCACCATTGAGATCAAAATGAAGGCGGGAGGCGCATCGTGTCCGTAGCTGAGCTTCTTCGATTCCCGTATGACGCCGATCCCGTCAAGCTTTGATAGCCAAAGATCGACGACGACAAGGTCGGGGTGGGAGCGCCCGATCTTTGCAACCGCTTCCTCGCCATCCCTTGCCTCGTCAATGACCCGAAAGCCCCGCCGAGTGAAGCAATCCCGCATTTGCCGTCTGATCTCGGCGTTTTCGTCCGCAATGATGATTTTCGTGTCTTTTTCCATGATCTTACTCCTTTTTCTTTTTTTCTTCTTGTATTCATATTTTACCACAATTACCAAAAAATGGCAATTAGCAAATCTGTACAAAAAGTTGAAGAACAAATTGGAAGAAATTACCAATTTTCACGGGGCGATAGGTCTAACAAGATCGAAGAAGGGAAGTGGGTGTCGCATCCTTTCGATTGCTATATTATTAACGATCTGTTAAATTGCGACAAATACCGAAAAACAAAGCAACAAAATGCGTTAAAGCAATTGCAATTTGAATTCATTTGTGCTATACTATAATCGAGGTAAATTGGTTTACTTATTAATATGATAAAGGAGCGCACCCATGACCAACAATAAGTACGTTCTGGATTGGATCAACGAGATGGCTGCTATGACGCAGCCTGACAAGATCGTTTGGATCGACGGAACCGAGGCTCAGGCTGAGGAGCTTCGCGCTGAGGCTTGCTCGACCGGCGAGATCTCGAAGCTCAATCAAGAGCTTCTCCCCGGTTGCTACCTGCACCGCACTGCCATTAACGACGTTGCACGCGTTGAGGACAGAACCTTCATTTGCACCTCGAAGAAGGAGGATGCCGGAAACATCAACAACTGGATGGATCCGAGCGAGTGCTATGCAAAGCTCTCGAAGCTTTATGCAGGCTCGATGAAGGGAAGAACTATGTACGTTATCCCTTACTCGATGGGAATCGTCGGAAGCGATTTTGCTAAGTACGGCATCGAGCTGACCGACTCGATCTACGTCGTTCTCAACATGCTGATCATGACCCGCGTTGGCACCAACGTCCTTGAGGCGCTTGGAGACGATGCAGGCTTTATCAAGGGATTGCACGCCCGTGCCGATATTGACGAGGCAAACCGTTACATCTGCCATTTCCCCGAGGATAATACGATCTGGTCGGTCAACTCCGGATACGGTGGAAACGTTCTGCTCGGTAAGAAGTGTTTTGCTCTGCGCATTGCATCCTACCTCGGACGTAAGGAGGGCTGGATGGCTGAGCATATGCTCATCCTCGGCATTGAGGCTCCGAACGGTGACGTGAAGTACATCTGCGCGGCATTCCCCTCTGCTTGCGGAAAGACCAACCTTGCTATGCTGATCCCGCCCGAGTTCTACAAGTCGAAGGGCTACAAGGTTTGGTGCGTCGGTGACGATATTTCCTGGCTCCGAATCGGCTCTGACGGCCGTCTGTGGGCTGTCAACCCCGAGAACGGCTTCTTCGGCGTTGCTCCCGGAACCAACGTTAAGTCGAATCCCAACGCGCTTGCAACCACGATGAAGAACACGATCTTCACTAACGTCGTTGAGAATCTTGATAACAACACCGTTTGGTGGGAGGGTCTTGATAAGAATCCTCCGAAGAACGCCCGCAACTGGAAGGGCGAGGTCTGGGACTGCACCGACGGCTCGAAGGGTGCTCACCCGAACTCCCGCTTTACCGCAATGGCAACCAACTGCCCCTGCCTCTCTGATAAGTTTAACGATCCTGCCGGTGTTCCGATCTCCGCGATCGTCTTTGGCGGTCGCCGCGCAAAGACGGCTCCGCTGGTTTATCAGTCCACCTCCTGGCAGAACGGAACCTTCGTCGGCTCGATCATGGCGTCTGAGACGACTGCTGCCGCTGCAGGTGCGGTCGGTGTCGTTCGCCGCGACCCGATGGCAATGCGTCCCTTCGTCGGTTACGATATGGGCGATTACTTTAAGCACTGGCTCGATATGGGCAAGAAGATTCCGAACGCTCCGAAGATCTTCCACGTCAACTGGTTCAGAACCGATGACGAGGGACATTTCATCTGGCCGGGATTTGGCGACAATATGCGCGTCCTGATGTGGATCCTTGCGCGTTGCGAGGGGGCCGTCGATGCTCGTGAGACCGCGATCGGTTACGTTCCTTACGTGAAGGACATCGAGATTGCAGGTCTTGATATCGATGAGAAAACCATCGAGGGACTTCTTCAGGTTGACACCGCACTCTGGAAGGAGGATATCCCCGGTATCCGTGCCTTCTACGAGCAGGTTGGAGACCGCGTTCCCGCTGAGCTTTACGAGGAGCTGAATGCTCTCGAGGCAAGACTCAACGGCTAATTTCAAAAAACAAAGGAACCGAGAGGCGTCGCTTCTCGGTTCCTTTGTTTTTCAGATCAGATCTCGATCATCGTCATATCAAGGTTTGTGATCTGCTTCGGCTTTGCGGGCGTATATTTCAGCAGATCAAAGACGTATCTTCTGCAGTGGGAAACGGCTTGCCTTTCCCGCTTCTTTTTATGGCAAAAAACAAGCTCGTCATTATTTTCAATTTGGGAAGACCATTCGCAGGTCGCGCAGCATGCGGAAATTTCAGGATGCTTTATCATGACGTTCGCCTTTCAACTTTCTTTGGTTTTATTGTAACACATTTTTTATAGTCCGTCAAGCGAGAATGAAAAAAGCGAAAAATGCGGCAAGAAGACCGCAGAGAAATTTTTGAGTGAGATAAGGGCGCATTGAAATTTCGAAGGATTTGATCACCCCCTTAAGCTGCAGACAGACCGAGATGCCTGAAAATCCAAGGCAAAATCCGAGAACGGGATAGCGCACGCCCTGGGAAAGCTTGGCTGCCATGCCTGCTCCGCTTCCGATCTCAAGAAGGGATGCAACGAGCGCCGCGATGAGGCGATTTGGGATCATCTTAGAGGAGATGGCACAGCAAACCGAAAAGAACGAGAGATACGCCGCGATCTTAAGTCCGGAAAGCGCGGCGCTCTCAATTGAATCGGTAAGCGAGATGCCGTGCATATAACGCTCAGGTGCCAAGACGAGCGGCTTTTCTCGACGTTTTCGGGGGAAGAGGATAAAGCCGACGGCAAGGTGGGTCGCGAGAACGATCAGATAGAGCTTGATCCCGCATGCCACGCTTCCGAGAATTCCATAGCCGACTCCGGTGATGATAAAGGCAGGGGAGGCGATCGATGACAGGTATAGCAGTCTTTCTGCCTCCTCAGGTGAGATCCTTCGGTCGCGAAGCAGGGTTGAGATGATTCTTGCGCCAATAGGGAATCCGCTTAAAACGCCGAGCAAAATGGCTCGGCTTCCGATCGGAGAAACCGAAAAAATCGATGAAACGACCCTTCCTATGCTCTCGTCAAGAACCCGAAGGTCAAGACAGAGAAGAAGATCCGAGACGACCATGAAAGGAAGGATTGCGGGCAAAACGCTTTTGTAGGAGAGGTGCAGTCCTGACCGAACCCCCTCGGAAACGGTCTCCGGATACAGAAGGAAAACGAAATATGAAAGCGCGATCAAGATAAATGCAAGCGTTGCCGATCGCTCACCCACAAGACGTTTGACTGTCATGCTTTGGCTCCTTTTTGCATACATTCGCATGAAAATCTATGAGGGGAAAGAATCGGATATGCCTTTAAATCACCATCAGAAAAAGATGTCGAAGTATCTATCAAGGGCGTTTCATCTTGAGGCGGAGCGCTGTGAGGGAGGCACAATGCTTATGATTATCAGCGGCGGAAAAGGAGTGCTTCGGTATACGAAAGAGGAGCTGACGCTCGACGTTGGAAACGTATGCCTTCGTATCGAGGGATCCGGCCTTCTTTGCCGAAGCTTTTCGTCGGGGGTCATTGAGCTAAAGGGGGAGGTGAGTGCGCTCGCCTTTTTAACGAAGGGGGACGAAAATGTCAAGGCTTTCGATTTTGATTAACTCCCTACTCGGGGTCTGCCGTCTAAGCTTCTCAGAAGAGGATCGGACGGCGGTCTATCGCGCAATTTTTGACGCGCGTCTCACGGTTCTTTCTTTAAAGAATCTTCCGAGCGGCTTTCAGATCGACCTCAGACGTGAGGATTCGAAGCGCCTTTCCGCATCTCTCAAAGAGGTGGGGGTGCTTGCAGAAAACGTGAAAACCTTTGGGGTTTCGGTCGTATTAAAATTTCTGCTTCGGCGCTCGGGGCTTGTTTTCGGCGCCGTATTGGGGTTGCTTCTTTTTCTGTTTTGCTCGGGCAGAGTTTGGGCGATCGAGCTTCGGGGCTGCGGTGGGATCGACCCTGATCTTTTGCTTGAAGAGCTTGCGTCTTGCGGTCTTTACGAGGGGGCTTACATCGGTAGTTTTGACGCCGAGAGCGTGACACTTGCAGTATTAAAGCAAGAAAAGCGGATCTCCTGGATGCAAGTCCGTCGCGAGGGGGTGCGCGTGATCGTTGAGGCGATCCCTGCGAAACTTGAAAATTCGATTTCGGGCCCACCCGAGGGGATCGGAGCGAATCTTGTATCGGCAAAGGATGCCGTAATCGTAGATCTTCAAATCGAGAGCGGGGAGGCGGGCGTTTCGGTCGGCTCGGTCGTTCGAAAGGGGGACCTTTTGGTAAGCGGGGTCGGGACTCATTCAGCACTCTATGCAAGCGGAATGGTGATCGGTCGGGTCAGGGACGTCATTTGCGTAACGGTTCCGCTAAGTCATCTCGAGCTGTCGGAGATTAAAACCGAGTGCGTCGGGTATTCACTTTCTCTTTTTGGATACGTCTTTTCTTTCGGAGAAAAAGAGGCAGAGCTTTTTGAAAGAGATCCGATCTATTTGTTTGGAAGAATTCGTCTGCCAGCCTTTTTTGAGCGCCGATATCGGGCGGCTTATACCGAACGGGAGGTCTGCTATACCGAATCTGAGGCGGCAAAAATTGCAAGGCGGATGCTTTCGGCAAGGCTTTCGGTGCTCCTCTCCGACGGGGAACTATTATCGGGTGAGATCTCGGCTTCATATACCGACGAGGGCTATACGCTGACGGCAGAAATAGAATATCTGATAAATATTGCAAAAACACTTGAATTTTCACTTGAAAATGAGTAGAATAATATCGGAGTATTTTATTATATTACTATGTAAAGTCAAAGGAGTAGCTATGCCCGAGAAAATCGTGACGACACAGTCAGGGGCGGTAACATCTCTTATCTTCGGTCCCTGCGACGAGAACGTCAAAAGAATTGAAGAGCATTTTTCGGTTCGGATATCGAACGGCTCAAATTCTTCGGCAACCGATGGAGACGCGATTTTCGTTTCGGGCGATCGCTCCGATCGCGTTGAGCTTGCCGCAACCGTTTTGCAATACCTAAAGCGTATGCTTCATGACGGAGACACCTTATCCGAGCAGAGCGTTGAGTACGTTCTTTCGGCGGTTGAAGCCGGGGAGGGAGAGGATCTCTCAAGCCTCAAGGATGCGGTATGCGTCACGATGAAGGGCAAGCCCATTCGCCCGAAGACCGTCGGTCAGAAGAAATACGTTGACGCCATTCGGAAAAACACGGTGACGCTCGGAATCGGTCCTGCGGGAACGGGAAAGACCTTTCTCGCCGTTGCAATGGCGGTCGATGCGCTCAGAAGCAAGCAGGTCTCGCGCATCCTTCTGACCCGTCCCGCCGTTGAGGCGGGCGAGAAGCTCGGATTTCTGCCGGGGGATCTGCAAAACAAGATCGATCCCTATCTTCGTCCGCTTTACGATGCGCTTCACGAGATGCTTGGAGCTGAGAATTTTCAAAGACAGCTCGAGCGCGCAACGATCGAGATCGCGCCGCTTGCCTATATGCGAGGCAGAACCCTTGACGATTCGTTTATCATTTTGGACGAGGCGCAAAATACTACGACCGAGCAGATGAAGATGTTTTTAACGCGTCTTGGAATGAATTCGAAGGCGGTGGTGACGGGCGATCCCTCGCAGACCGACCTTCCATTCGGAAAAAAGAGCGGACTTGGCGTTGCGGCGCGCATATTAAAGGGAATCGATGGAATTTCGATCCATACATTCAGTGACCGCGACGTCGTTCGCCATCATCTCGTTCAGAAGATCATAAGCGCATACGATCGCTACGAAAAGGAAAAACGAGGCGAGACGGCAAGACGAGCCTTTTCTGCGAAACGGGAGGAAATCCAAAAATGAAAAAGCTTAAGCATTACAGCATCGGCGGCCCGAGGCTCTTTATTGACTATAGCGCATCGAATCTTTCGGAGCAGGTTCGGTATCGCACCAAAAGCATCGTGCGTGCGGCAATCAGAGCTGCGCTTGCCTACGAGGGATTTACGAGAAACTGCGAGGTTTCGGTTACCTTTTGTGATAACGAATACATTCGTTCTCTGAATGCAGAATTCCGAGGTAAGGATAGCGCGACCGACGTTCTTTCTTTTCCCATTTACGAGAAGGGGGAAGCCTTGGTGACAGAGGACGAGCCCGTGACCCTCGGTGATATCGTTCTTTCGTTTGAGAGAACCGAGGAGCAGGCAAAGGAGCTTGGCCATTCGTTCCACCGAGAGCTTGCATTTTTAACGATCCACTCAACCCTGCATCTTCTCGGATACGATCACGAGCTTTCGGAGGCGGACGATGAGGATATGTGCCGCCGTCAGAGAGAGATCCTTGAAACCCTTGAGATTGACATGAAGTGAGGCAATTATGAAAAGAACAGCATTTATTGCAATCGTTGGCAGACCGAACGTCGGAAAATCCACCCTTCTGAACGCCATTCTCGGCGAGAAGGTTGCGATCACCTCCAAGAGACCCCAGACGACCCGAAATCGGATTACCGGAATTCATACGGTCGGCGACGATCAGTACGTTTTTTTGGATACTCCCGGTATGCATAAGCCGCGCACCAAGCTTGGCGATTACATGGTCAAGGCGGCAACCGGCTCGCTTGGAGACAGCGACGCTGTTTTGCTCGTTGTCGAGCCGAGGAGCGAGGTTGGAGACATCGAGGCGGACATCATTGCACGTGTGAAGGCGGGGAAGCTCCCCTGTATTCTCGTTATCAACAAGACCGATTCTGTGACGGCTAAAAACATCGGGGATACGATTTTGGCTTATTCCGCGGTACATGAGTTTGACGCCGTCGTTCCGATCTCTGCAAAGCACGGAAAGGGCGTTGAGACCGTTCTCTCGGAATGCGAGCGCTATCTTTCCGAGAGCGTTTGGTTTTTCCCGGATGATATCGTGACCGATCAGCCTGAGCGTCAGATCGCCTCGGAGATCATCCGCGAGAAGCTCCTTCGCGTTCTTGAGGATGAGGTACCGCACGGTACGGCAGTTGCCATTGAGGAATTCAAGGAGGCGGGGAAGCTGCTTCGGATCCGCGCCGAGATCTTCTGCGAGCGACAGAATCACAAGGGGATCATCATCGGAAAGCACGGCACGACCCTTAAGACCGTTGGCACCTATGCAAGGGAGGATCTTGAGCGCTTTTTCGGGGTCAAGGTTTTCCTTGATCTCTGGGTAAAGGTCAAGGAGAATTGGCGCGATAACTCGGGCAATCTGAACAACTTTGGTTACAGGGACCAGTAAGATGCTCCTTGAAGTCAAGGGCGTTGTTATCCGAGCCTTGAATTTGTCGGAGAGTGATCGTCTGATTACGATTCTGACCGAGAGCCACGGAACGGTAACGGCATACGCCAACAATAGCCGCTCGCTCAAAAGCCGATATATGGCTGCCGCCCAGCTCTTTTGCTACGGAAGCTACGTCCTTTATAAGAAAGGGGATCGCTTTTGGGTGCGTGAGGTAGAGCTTCTCGAGAGCTTCTTCGGGCTTCGGGATTCGGTTCGCCGCATGGCTCTCGCCGCATATTTTTGCGAGGTCCTATCCGACGTTACCACAGCCGACGCCGATCCCGAGGTCCTTCGCCTTGCTCTCAATTCGCTATACGCCGTTTCAAGAGAGCTGACGTCGCTATCCAAGATCAAGGCGGCGTTTGAGCTTCGTCTTGCCGCTCTGATCGGCTTTATGCCAAGCATCGACTGCTGTGCGGAATGCGGAAGAGCAAGCGGCACGCTTTATCTTGATATCATGGACGGCGTTGCCGTTTGTGCCGAGTGCCGCGAGTACGTCGCTTCCGAGCGCCGTGAGGGGGAGCTTCTTCTTACGGGGGAAGAAAACAGACGCCCGATCCTGATTCTCTCCGAAACGGTTTGCAGGACGATGCGTTACGTCATTTCGGCGCCTCTTGAGCGCTTGCTCGCATTTCGCATCGATGAGTCTGAGGAATCGACCTTTGAGCTTGCTTGCGAGCAGTACCTTCTTCATCACGTTGAGAAGGGATACGATACCCTGAATTTTTACAAAGACGTCAACAAATAACGGAGTTACCATGCTGTCAAGTCAAAAAACACTCTGTACGCTTGAATATGACAAGATCATCGGGATGCTCGTTGAGCTTGCCGCTACGGGCGGTGCAAAGGCACGTGCCGGCACCCTGCTTCCGACCGACGATGCCTTTACGGTGCGCAAACGTCAGTGCGAGACGACCGACGCAAGGCGCCTTGTCGGAGTCAAGGGGTATCCATCCTTTTCCGCCGACGAGCTCGTGATCCCCGCACTTGACCGTGCGGAGAAGGGGGCGACCCTCTCAACCGGGGAGCTTCTTCGGATCTCCTCTCTTTTGCATAGCGCAAGGGGACTGATCGATTACCTTCATACCGATCGCCTTTTCGAGACGGTTCTCGATGAGATCTTCGACCGTATTCAGGCAAACCGCTATCTCGAGTCGATGATCGACAAAGCGATCCTCTCGGAGGACATGATCGCCGACGAGGCAAGCCCCGCGCTTGCCGATATTCGTCGTAAGATCAGAGGCGTTAACAATAAGATCAAGGATACGCTTGCGGGCTATACGGGCGGTCAGAGGTCAAAATATCTGCAGGAGAATATCGTAACGGTACGCGGCGGAAGATACGTCGTCCCCGTCAAGGCGGAATACCGCAATGAGATCAAGGGGCTTGTCCACGATACCTCCTCCTCGGGTGCGACCCTTTTCGTTGAGCCGATGGCGATCATTGAGGCAAATAATGAGCTTCGCGCTCTTGAAAGCAAGGAGCGCGCAGAGATTGACCGCATTCTTGCCGAGCTATCTGCCGCCTGTGCCGACAGCTCGGGGGTTATTCGGCAGGATTATTACGCCATAACCGAGCTTTCCTTTATTTATGCAAAGGCCTCACTTGCCGAAAAAATGAAGGCGAATGCA
>JAFYMH010000038.1 GCA_017556685.1 Clostridia bacterium
AGGATTCTCTTTCGCTTTATCCGGGCGAGTAACAAACGGCGGTAGAAAAAATCCGAGATAAAATGAAGAAATCCGAAGGATTTCAACCTTAAAAGATTCACAAAGCGATTTCTTTCACTATGTGAAATTCCTTTTGGTTTGATCCCTCGGATTTTTTCGGTCTCGTCAAATGTGACAGTCCCTACTCATGTGGTTTATACGGTTTTGAGAATGGCGCCGTGCTCGGCAAAGCACGCGGTGATCGCGTCGATCGCTCCCTGCAGCTCTGCCTTCGACAGAGTCCTTTCGGGGGAGGAGAAGCTGAAGCGAAGCGTGACCGATTCGCCCGACTCGCCGTCGTAGAGATCGACGAGCGAGACCTCGCGGAGCAGCTCGCCTGCGGCGGCCTTGGCGGCACCCTCAAGGACGGGGAAATTCAGCTCTCCGATCTTGGCGGCAAACGAAAGGTCGATGTCGATTCCGGGGAATCTCGACGGCTCGCGGTAGGAAAGCGCCATCGGAGCGATCTCGGAAAGCGCCTGCATATCGATCTCAAAGCAGACGATCGCCGCCTTGCGGTCAAGGCTTGCGCGGACGGCGGGATGCAGCGTTGAAAGGAAGCCGATCTCACGCTCCCCGAGCGAGATGCTCGCGGTATTGACGGGATGCTGCCAGTTAAAGCGTCCCTCAACCGATGCAAAGACGGGGGTGATGCGCTTTAAGCTCTCGGCGAGCTCGCAGATCATATCGTGCGCGTCGTAGTAGAGCTCCTCTTCGGTTTTGGTGCGGTCGTAGAGAACGACACCGAGCTTCTTGATCTCGCGGCAGAGCCCGCTATCGTCAAGTCCCTCAACCGTATGCCCGATCTCAAAGAGTCCGTAGCTCTCGTCGAAGCCTCGGTTCTCATAGGCGAAGGCAAGGAGGGTCGGGATCATCGAGATGCGGAAGGAGCTGTGCTCAGGGGTCTGAGCGTTCTGCAGGGTCACGTTTCTCGGCGTTTCGATGCCGAGCAGCTTATCCTTGGCGCTGTCGCTCCAGATATACGAATGCACCTCGTGCAGGGCAAACTCGTTGACGAGCAGATCCTTGACGCGGTTCTCGTCGGATTTCGCTCTCTCGGCGCGGACCGGGAAGAGGGGGCTGGTCGTGGTGGTGATCTTAAAGTTATCGTAGCCGTAGATACGGGTGATCTCCTCGATCAGGTCCGCCTTGATCGTGACGTCCTTGGTCGCGCGGAAGCTCGGGACGGTAACGGTCAGGGTCTCACCCTGTTGCTCGATCCCAAAGCCGAGCGCCGACAGGGTCGATATGATCTCGGAGAGCGGAATATCGATGCCGGTATAGCGGTCAACGTACGCCTTGTCGATCGTCAGGGTGATCGTCTCGTAACGGGTGGGGTAAACGTCGGTCAGAGCCGAGGTCACGCGCGCGCCGCCGTCGATGTCAAGGAGAAGCGCAAGGAAACGCTCGGAGGCGGTTTTCGTCATCTCGGGGTCAAGGGTCTTTTCATAGCGCATGCTCGCGTCGGTACGAAGTCCGAGACGGGTCGAGGAGCGTCTGACCGAAACGGCGTCGAAGCTTGCGCTCTCAAGAAGAAGCGAGTCGGTGTCTCCCTCGATCTCGGAGTCAAGACCGCCCATGATGCCTGCGATCGCAACCGGCTTTCCGTGCGAGCAGATCATCAGGGTGCTCTCATCGACCGTGCGCTCGATGCCGTCAAGGGTCTTGAACGCCGATGC
>JAFYMH010000039.1 GCA_017556685.1 Clostridia bacterium
CTTCTCGCTTGCCTTGGCTCCCCATACCGAGGAGATACTGCACCGCGAGGAGTACACCTCGGACGGATACCCCACCGAAAACTTCTATCTCATTGAGAACGGCGTGCTAAAGAGCTTCGTTGCCTCGGCGTACGCCGCAAACAAGGCAGGGGTCGAGCGCTCCCCCAACACCTCCTCCGCCTTCGTTGTCGAGGGGGGCGAGAGATCGCTTTCCGAGATCATATCGGGGATAGACAGAGGACTTCTCGTTCAGCGCATCTCGGGGGGACGTCCCGCCTCGAGCGGCGATTTCTCGGCGGTTGCGAAAAACAGCTTCCTGATTGAAAACGGAAGGATTGCCGACGCCGTATCCGAAACGATGATCACAGGCAACCTTGCCGAGATGATTTTGGGTCCCCTTGAGAGAAGCCGCGAGCGAGTTGCGGACGGCTCGACCCACCTTCCCTACCTTGCCTTTTCCGGCATGACGGTATCGGGGAAATAATAACGGATGTTATTTCATTTCTCAGAACTCATAAAATAACGATTGATATCAAAAGAAAGGAGGGTGGAGATGATAAACGATCCCTTTCATCTGAAAAGCGAGTTCAAGCCGACGGGAGATCAGCCCGAGGCGATCGCCGCGCTCGTCGAGGGCATCAGGCGAGGCGAGCGGATGCAGACCCTGCTCGGCGTGACCGGCTCGGGTAAGACCTTTACGATGGCAAACGTCATCGCCGCCCTCGGCCGTCCGACCCTGATCCTTGAGCCGAACAAGACCCTTGCCGCGCAGGTCTGCTCCGAGATGCGCGACCTCTTTCCCGAGGATTCGGTCGGCTATTTCGTTTCCTATTACGATTATTATCAGCCCGAGGCGTACATCCCCGGTAAGGATATGTATATCGAAAAGGATGCGCTCGTCAATGACGATATCGACAAGCTTCGGCACAGCGCGACCTCGGCGCTCTTTGAGAGGCGCAACGTCATCATCGTTGCCTCGGTCTCCTCGATCTACTCGCTCGGAGATCCCGCCGAATATTCGGGGCTTCTCGTTTCGGTTCGCGTCGGTCAGAAAATGACCCGAGAGGATCTGATCTCTCGCCTCGTTTCGATCTCCTACGAGCGAAACGACGTGAATTTCGTGCGAGGGAAATTCCGCGTTCGCGGAGACGTTGTCGAGATCTTCCCCGCCTCGAGCGGAGAGGATGCGATCCGAGTCGAATTCTTTGACGATGAGATCGACCGCGTCTCGGAGATCAACGTCCTGACGGGCGAGGTGCTTCGCGTCATGGAATACGCGGCGGTCTTCCCCGCGACCCACTACGCCGTATCGAGCGAGCGGCGCGAGGCGGCGCTTGCCGAGATCGAGCGCGAGATGCACGAACGGGTCGAATACTTTAAGGGCGAGCATAAGCTCCTTGAGGCACAGCGCATTGAGGAGCGGACCAAATACGATCTTGAGATGCTTCGCGAGGTCGGTTTCTGCTCGGGAGTCGAGAACTATTCGCGCGTGCTTGCGGGGAGACCCTGTGGCTCAACGCCCTATACCCTGCTTGACTACTTCCCGAAGGACTATCTGCTGTTTGTGGACGAGTCGCACGTGATGCTTCCGCAGATCCACGGCATGAGCGGAGGAGATCTCTCGCGCAAGCGCAATCTCGTTGAGTACGGCTTCCGTCTGCCGAGCGCATACGATAACCGACCGCTTCGCTTTGAGGAGTTTGAAGAGAAGATGGGGCAGACCGTCTTCGTCTCGGCAACCCCCGGTGCCTACGAGCGCGAGCATTCGAGTGCAACCGTCGAGCAGATCATCCGCCCGACGGGACTTATCGACCCCGAGATCTCGGTTCGCCCGATCGAGGGGCAGGTTGACGATCTGCTCGGGGAGATCAGGGAAACGGCATCGTCGGGCGGTAAGGTGCTCGTCACCACCCTGACCAAGAAGATGGCGGAGGACCTGACCGACTATCTTGCCACAAACGGCGTGCGCGTTCGCTACATCCACCACAACGTCGAGACGATCGAGCGCATGCAGATCATCCGCGACCTTCGCCTCGGGGTCTTTGACGTGCTCGTCGGTATCAACCTCCTGCGCGAGGGGCTTGACATTCCCGAGGTCTCTCTCGTTGCCATCCTCGACGCCGACAAGGAGGGGATCCTGCGCTCCGAGACCTCGCTGATCCAAACGGTCGGACGCGCGGCGCGAAATGCCGACGGACGGGTCATCATGTATGCCGACACTATCACGCGCTCGATGCAAAGGACCATCGACGAAACGGCGCGCCGCCGCCGCATTCAGAGCGAATACAACGAGAAAAACGGCATCACGCCACAGACGGTTCGCAAGCGCGTTCACGAGGTGATCGAGATCGGGCGGCGCGCCGCCGAGGGCGAGGTCAAGCTCCCCTCTGCCAAGAAGAGGCTCACGAAGGGCGAGCGCGAGAAGCTCATCGCCTCCCTGACAAGCGAAATGAAGGGCGCGGCGGCAAAGCTCGACTTCGAGCGCGCGGCGTTTTTACGCGACCGCATCCGCGAGCTAAAAGAAACGAAATCCGAAAAATAAGGAAGAAACCCCATGCAAAAGATCGTCATTCGCGGTGCCCGCGAGAATAATCTGAAGAACGTGGATCTAGAGATCCCGCGCGACAAGCTCGTCGTTTTAACGGGACTGTCGGGCTCGGGGAAGTCCTCTCTCGCCTTTGACACCCTCTACGCCGAGGGGCATAGGCGATTTGTCGAGTCGCTCTCGGCATACGCGAGAATGTTCCTCGGTCAGCTGGATAAGCCCGACGTTGACTCGATCGACGGACTCTCCCCCTCGATTTCGATCGATCAGAAAACCACCTCGAAGAACCCGCGCTCAACGGTCGGCACCGTGACCGAGATCTACGATTATCTGCGCCTGCTCTACGCGCGCATCGGCATTCCGCACTGCCCGATCTGCGGCAAGACGATCGAGCGCCTGTCGCTCGACCGCATCGTTGAGAGGATCCTTTCGCTTCCCGAGGGAAGCCGCTTTCTCGTGCTTGCCCCGGTCGTGCGCGCGCAGAAGGGAACGCAGGAGAAGGTTCTTTCAGAGGCAAAGCGAAGTGGCTACGTGCGTGCGCGCATTGACGGCGCGCTCTATGATCTTGCCGAGGAGATCCGCCTTGAGAAGAACGTCCGACATACCGTTGAGATCGTCATCGACCGCCTCGTGCTTCGGGGCGATATCCGCTCGCGCCTTTCCGATTCGGTCGAGGCGGCGCTTCGTCTTGCCGACGGACGGGTCTCGGTCGTGACCGTCGTGCGCGAGGGGGAGGGCGATGAGATCTCGCTTGAATTCTCGCAAAATTACGCCTGCGAGGAGCATAATATCAGCTTCGGGGAGCTTGAGCCCCGTATGTTTTCCTTCAATAATCCCTATGGTGCCTGCAAAAGATGCTCGGGGATCGGAGATCTGCAAAGCATCTCGCCCGAGAAGATCATTCCCGACCCGTCCCTGACGCTACGGGAGGGGGCGATCGCCGTCAACGGCTTTAAGTCCCTTGAGGAGGAGAGCTGGACGGGGCCGCTCATCCTTGCCGCAGGAAAGGCAAGCGGCTTTGATCTCGACACCCCCGTTAACCGCTTTTCAAAGAAGGCGCGGCAGGCGCTGCTCTGGGGAACCGGGGACACGCGCTACGAGGTCGTTCGCTATTTCGGCAAGGAAGCGAAGCACCAGAGTGCCACCTTTGAGGGACTGATCCCGATGATCGAGCGGCGCATGGCGATGATGGGCGGCGACTACTATCAGGAGTTCGTCGAGGAGCTTCCCTGCCCCTCCTGCGGCGGCGCAAGACTCTCGCCCGAGATCCTCGCGGTCACGGTCGGGGGCCTCAGCATCGACGCGCTCACGCGACTGTCGGTGTCGAAAATGCTCGCCTTTCTCTCCTCCCTCACCCTTTCCGAAACCGAAATGACGATCGCGCGGGAGATCTTAAAGGAGATCCGCGCAAGGCTCGGCTTCCTTGAGGCGGTCGGGCTTGAATATCTGACCCTTTCCCGCAAGGCGGGGACGCTCTCGGGCGGTGAGGCGCAGAGAATCCGACTTGCCACGCAGATCGGCTCGGCGCTCGTCGGCGTGATGTATATTCTTGACGAGCCGAGCATTGGTCTGCACCAGCGCGACAACAGCAAGCTGATTGCCACCCTCAAG
>JAFYMH010000040.1 GCA_017556685.1 Clostridia bacterium
AAACGGTGATCTTTTTTCGATCCTTGCGGATGATATCGCGGCCCTCGAGATCGGCAAGCACTCGGTAGAGCGAGGCGCGACCAAGACCGATCTCCTCAGCGGTTCTGCAAAGATTTCTAGGCATGAGCGAGTCGCTCTCATCGAGAGATAAAAGGAGCAAACGCGCCACCTTTTTTTCTGCGGATCCGCAGGAAAAATCTCCAACCCGTCGGTTTAAAAACCGAATTTTATTGGATAAAAAAGCAATATAATTAAGGGCAGAAGCCGAATATGCGGTGAAAAATGAAACCAAGTCGGCTTCGCTGATCCTGATGCAGGTAACGGCGGAGTCGGAAACGATCTCGGTCGGATACGTGGGGTCCTCACCGAACAGATTGGCAGCTCCGAAGCAGTCGCCGGGTCCGAGTGTTGAAAGAATGGTTTTATGCTCGGCGTCACGGTAGACAAGCGCGCTTCCTCGCTCGAGAAATCGAAGCTCGCGGACCGCTTCTCCGACCGCCGCCAAAACGCATCCCTTCGGGTGCTCCGTGACTGTCGGGGAGAGAAGCGAAACGGCGCTTTCAAGTTCGCTTTCGGGAATCCCTTTTAACAAAAACGAATTTTTTATTGATTTCAAATTTGTCCTAACACCTCCAAATTGTCTTATTTGAGACAAATTATAGCACATTGATAATTGTTTGTCAATATTTTTTTGAAAAAAGATCAAAAGAACGGTATGATTTTCGTGCTTTTCTTCGTGATACCCGGGAAATCAGAAAAAAATTTGAAAAAATTTACCGAAATACTTTGCTTTGCGCGCGCGATATGATATAATAGAGTTAAAATTTTTTATCGGCGAGCATTCGCCACGTGGAGAGAGATATGAATCACGTCTTTTTCTTGACAGCCGCCTTTGATAGCTTTAAGGACTTCTTTTCCTTTGCCCCCACGTGCCTATCATCGATCGGCGCAACCGACGTTTTTGACATCCTTTATCTGTCGGTTATTCTGTTCTTTTTGGTATGCTACGTCCTTGAGAGGCATATCGGCGGCGCGTTCGTCGGTATTCTCGTTTGGGGAGTAATGTACGGTGTGAGCTGTCTGCTCGACTTCACGGCGGTCAAAACGATCCTCGGCTCGGTTTTTTCAATTGGAGTCCTTGCTATTCTCGTTTTGTTTCAGCCTGAGCTCCGTCAAATGCTTGGGCGTATGGGAACCGACTCCTTCAGAAGCATCTACTCAACGCTTTCCTCCGAAAAACAGCACAAAACGCCGATGCAGGACGAGTCGATCGATGCGATCGCGCAGGCGACCGCCGAGCTTTCGCGCCTGAGAACCGGTGCCTTGATCGTTTTTGAGAGAAACGATCAGCTTGGGGACGTCGTTCGCTCGGGAATCGAGATCGACGCGAAGGTCACCTCTTATCTGCTTCGGAATATTTTCTTTGATAAGTCGCCTTTGCATGACGGCGCGGTCGTTATCCGCGACCGACGGATCTGTGCGGCGGGATGCCTGCTTCAGCTTTCCAGACGAAGCGATCTTGACCCCTCGCTCGGAACGCGTCACCGCGCGGCGATCGGCATGAGTGAGAACAGCGATGCGATCGTCATCGTCGTCAGCGAGGAGACCGGAATCATTTCGGTGGCATACCGCCGTCAGATCACGCGCAATTTTACGTATTCGACCCTCAAGGCATTTTTGTATAAGGTGATGCTCAATCAATCAGACGAGTCTTTAGAAATTCAAGTGGAGGATGAGGAAACCGATGAATAAGAGGCTTTACGACGAGAACGTCGAAACTCAAAAGGGAACTCCGAAAAGCAAGCGTCTGCGCTTCGTTTTGCTTCGCGTTCTGCTTTTTCTTGCCTGCGTTGCCGTTTCGGTCGGGATTTGGCTTACCGTCCACTATGCCGAGCATCTTTCCGAAAAGGATGAGGGGCAGAGTATGTTTTTTGCATCGGTGACCGAGGGGACCTCCGTCCTTTTATGATCACGTATCTCATAAACCGAATCAATCTCTCGCTTGACGGCGACGATGCCGACGCCTTTGAAGCGGCAAAAAAGAGACTTCGGCGTCTTGGTCCGTTACCGTCGGATGCCGTATTCCGCCTCTATCGCAGATCGGTCGATGCAAGACGGAAAAGCGACGTTCATTTTGTGGCAAGCGTCGCCGTTACCGGATCCTTTTCGAGGTATCCGAGCGAGCATCTTGCATCAAGTCAGATTTCTTGCCTTGCCGAGGACTCTGAGCCGAGCTTTGCTCCGAGCGAGGTGCTTTCGGGGCGTCCCTTGATTGTCGGAGCCGGCCCGGCGGGCCTTTTTTGCGCTCTTCGCCTGGCGCAGGCGGGGTACGCCCCTCTCGTCCTTGAGAGAGGCGCGCCGATCGATGAGCGCGTCAGGATCTACGAAAGCTTCAAGTCTACCCGCGTGCTTTGTCCCGAATCGAAGATTCAGTTCGGGGCGGGCGGAGCCGGAACCTTTTCTGACGGAAAGCTCGTTACCCGAATTTCCGATCCTGCCGTCTCAAGGATCCTTCAATCCTTCGTTGATCTCGGCGCGCCGAGCGAGATCCTTTGGCAAGCAAAGCCGCACGTCGGAACCGATATTCTGCGCGGCGTCGTCGATGCGCTTTGCAGGCAGATCGTTTCTCTTGGCGGCGAGATCCTCTATCACACGAAGGTGAACTCGATCGACAGACGGGACGGCATCGCTTGCGGTGTTTTGACAAGCCGCGGATACTTTCCGTGCGGTCTGCTCGTTTTGGCGGTAGGCAACAGTGCAAACGATCTTTTTCGCGGTATGCTTTCCGACGGCTTTACCGTTTCGCCAAAGCCCTTTTCGGTCGGGCTTCGCATCGAGCATCTGCAATCGGAGATCGATCGCGCGATGTACGGTCGATTTGCGGGGCATCCCGCGCTTGGCCATGCGGAATATCAGTTGTCCTCTAATACCGATACCCGAGGCGTTTATACCTTCTGTATGTGCCCGGGAGGTGAGGTGGTTGCCGCCGCAAGCGAGGAGGAGACCGTCGTTGTGAACGGGATGTCCAACCATGCGAGAGACGGCGAAAACGCCAATTCTGCGATTGCCGTTTCGATATTCCCCGAGGATTACGGGAGTAGCGTTCTGGGCGCGATCGACTTCCGTCAGTCGCTTGAGGCGAAGGCGTATCGTGCGGGCGGTGGCAGGTACGTTGCTCCCTGCACGACGGTTGGAGATTTTCTTGACGGGACCGAGGGGGCGCCGGTCGGTCGGGTTCGTCCGAGCTATCTCGGCGGCGACGTCCGAATGGTTTCCCCCGATCGCTATCTCCCGTCCTTTGTCACCTCCGCCCTGCGCGGAGCGCTTGGCGCCTTTGAACGCCGTATTTTCGGCTTTGCCGATCGAGAGGCGCTTTTGACAGGGGTCGAAACGCGCACAAGCTGCGCCGTTCGCATTACAAGGGACGAGCGCAGGCTCGCTATCGGGGTAAGCAACCTTTATCCCATCGGCGAGGGCGCCGGCTATGCAGGAGGGATCACGTCCTCAGCGGCGGACGGGTATCGCACCGCGCTTGCGATCCTTGGAAGATATCTTGCCCCTAAGGTTGATTAAATTAGGAAGGCGGAGGCAGTGCCTTGCCTCTGCACGGTTTCGTATTATATATGCTTAAAAATCTTTCTCGCGCAAAGGAGAAGCGCTGGGTCGTCAGCCAAGCTCCGACGGGGGATGCCGCACTCTGCTGCGAGAGCATTTCCCGAGAGCTTGGTCTCAGTCCGATCATGGCCCGCCTTCTTTATCATCGCGGCTATCGGAGTCCCTTTGAAGCAAGGTCCTTTTTGCGCCTTGAAAACGAAATGCTCGGAGGTCCCTTCGGGCTTAAGGACATGGAGCCTGCCGTAGAGAGGATCCTTGAGGCGATCCGCGCATCGGAGCCGATCACGGTATACGGTGATTACGATGTTGACGGCGTCACCTCGGTTTGTACTTTGCTTTTATATCTGCGCTCGCACGGCGCAATCGTTGATTATTACATTCCGAATCGCATCGGCGAGGGCTACGGTGTTTCCGAATCGGCTCTTTTGAAGCTTGCGGAAAGGGGAACGCGGCTTATCATTACCGTTGACACCGGTATTACCGCTGTCAGTGAGGTCGAGTTTGCAAGATCCCTTGGAATCGACGTTGTTGTGACCGATCACCACGAGTGTCAGGAGACCCTTCCTGATGCCGTTGCCGTCGTTGATCCGCATCGTCCCGACTGCCCCTATCCCTTTAAGGAGCTGGCGGGTGTCGGCGTCGTCTTTAAGCTTCTTTGTGCGCTCGAGGAGCGCCTTGGCGGCGGCGACCGCATTTCCTCGGTCGGGCAGATCGTCTCGCGCTATTCGGATCTCATCGCGATCGGTACGATTGCAGACGTGATGCCGATCAAGGAGGAGAATCGACTCATCGTCAAGTACGGTCTTGCGATGATCGCAAGAACCGAGCGGCCGGGTCTTTGCGCCTTGATCCGCTCGGTCTCAAGAAAAAATGACGGCCGAGCGCGGGCGGATGCGATGCCCGAGATCACCTCGAGCTTCGTTGGCTACACGATCGCCCCCCGAATCAACGCCGCAGGCCGTATTCGATCGGCTTCGATGGCGGTTGAGCTTTTCCTGTCGCAGGACATAGAAGATGCCGAGGTGCTTGCCGAGGCGCTTTGCGAGGCTAACCGTGAGAGGCAAGCCGAGGAAAACAGAATTACCCACCAGGCGTTTCAAATGATCGAGGAGCAGCACGATTTTGAAAATGATCCCGTGATCGTTCTTGCATCGGATGAATGGCATCACGGCGTTATCGGGATCGTTGCCTCAAGGATCACCGAAAAGTACGGCTTGCCCGCCATTCTTATCTCCTTTGAGGGATGCGATCCTCTCGTTCAGGCGCCAAACGACGTTGGTAAGGGTTCGGGACGGAGCATCAAGGGGCTCAATCTCGCCTCTGCGCTCATGGAGGTCGGGGACTCGCTTGTGAAATTCGGAGGGCACGAGCTTGCAGCGGGACTCAGCGTCACGCGAGGGATGCTCGAAACCTTCCGCAATAGGATCAACGCCTATGCGAGAGAGCATCTGAGCGAGGACTCTGTCGTTCAAAGCCTGAATGCGGATGCCGAGCTTTCTATGCCCGATCTCACGATGGAGCTTGCCGCTGAGCTTTCCCGACTTGAGCCCTTTGGAACCGGAAATCCCGTTCCAAGCTTCGTTTTGCGTGATGCCGTCGTGCAGGAGATCCTTCCGATCAGCGGCGGCAAACACACCAAGCTTCTCGTCGGTGACGGATGCGGCTCGATCCAGGCTCTGTGCTTTGGGATGCCGTCCTCGTCGATTGACGTTTTCGTTGGGGATACGGCTGATTTGCTGTTCTCCCTTGACGTCAACGAGTGGGCGGGAAGAAGATCCCTTCAGATGATCGTTAAGGATGTCAAGCGCTCGCCTGATGCCGATCGACAAATCGAGGCTCAGCGCCTTCGCTTTGACGAGATCTGGGGCGGAGCGACCTACACGGCACAGGAGCAGATCCTTCCGACGCGTGAGCATTTTGCGGCAGTGTATTCGGTTTTGCGCGCCTCGCTTCGCGCGGGGGTCGACTGTATGAGCCACAGATCGCTCATGGCCCGCCTTCATCCGATTTTGCCAAAAGAGATCGGCTATATACGTCTAAAGCTGATCCTGCGGATCCTGAGAGAGCTTGGGCTTCTTGATTTTGAGGAGCTTTCGGATGAAACCTACCGTTTTTCCATGGATCCGCACAGCGGGAGAACCGATCTTGAAAAATCCCATCTTCTCAGACGGATCAGAAGTCAATTACTAAAGAGTGAGTGAGTATGTATAGCGAACTTCAACCCTTGCTTGGGGCGCTTCCGAGCGACGAGAGCAAGTATGACATTGAAAAAATCAAGCGTGCCTTTCTGTATGCAAAGCAGCTTCATCAGGGGCAGTTTCGCCTGAGCGGCGAGCCGTACGTCTGCCATCCTGTTGCCGTTGCCGAGATCGCCCTTGGTCTCGGTCTTGATACCGATTCGATCTGCGCCGCGCTCCTTCACGATACCGTTGAGGACTGCTCGGATAAGACGAATCTCTCAACGATCTGCGAAATGTTCGGCGAGGAGGTCACTCTGCTCGTCGACGGACTGACGAAGATCGTCAGCGTTCAGGTCGTTGACAAGGAGGAGGCTCATATTGAGAATATCCGCAAGATGCTTCTTGCCATGACCAAGGACATCCGCGTGATCTTCATCAAGCTTTGCGATCGCCTGCACAATATGCGTACGCTCGGCGTGAAAAGGGAAGAGCGCCGACGGGATATTGCGCTTGAAACCATGTATATTTACGCACCTCTCGCGCACCGTCTCGGTATGCAAAGGATCAAGCAGGAGCTTGAGAACCTCAGCCTTTCGTATCTCGATCCGATCGGCTATGGGGAGATCAGCGACTCGGTTGATGCGAAATACGGGCAGAACCGCGATCTGATTGAGAACGCCAAGCGAAACATCTCGGAAAGGCTTGACGAAAACAGGATCGCATACGTGCTCGAGGGGCGCGTGAAGTCGGTCTACAGTCTCTATCGGAAGATGTACAAGCAAAACAAGAGCCTTGACGAGATCTATGATTTTTACGCTTTGCGGATCATCGTCGATACCGAGCTTGCTTGCTATACTGTTCTTGGACTGATCCACGAGCTTTTCAACTCGATGCCGGGGCGCTTCAAGGACTATATTTCAACTCCTAAGCCCAATATGTACCGTTCCCTTCACACGACGGTCATCGGCCACGACGGTATCCCCTTTGAGGTGCAGATCCGCACGCACGAGATGCATCACGTTGCCGAGTACGGTATCGCCGCGCATTGGAAATACAAGTCCGGCGCGACCGCAAAGGAGGAGATCGACGCAAAGCTTCGCTGGATCTCTCAGCTTCTTGAGGCGGACGACAGCACGCGCGACCCCGATGAGTTTCTGCACTCCTTTAAGACCGATATCTTCCAGGACGAAACCTTCGTTTTCACGCCGAAGGGAGACGTCATCTCGTTGCCGCAGGGGGCAACCGTTATCGATTTTGCATACGCCATCCATTCTGCCGTCGGAAATAAAATGATCGGCGCCAAGATCAACGGCATGATCGTTCCGATCGAGCGCGTTCCGCAAAACGGAGAGATCGTTGAGATCATCACATCAAACGCCTCGAAGGGACCGAGCCGCGATTGGCTCAAGATCGTTCGTACGAGCGAGGCGAGAAACAAGATCCGTTCCTGGTTCAAAAAGGAGCAGAGAGCCGAAAATATTGAATTTGGACGCGCCGAGATTGAAAAAGAGCTTAAGCGCTACGGCCGTCCCTTTACCGATGCCGAGCGTAATGAGGTCGTTGAAGCGGTTGCCAAGCGAGTCGGCGTTCAGGGAGCCGACGATCTTTACAATACGGTGGGATTTGGCGGACTTTCGATCTCCCGTCTCGCCACCAGGCTTAAGGATGAATTTGATAAGATCGTCAAGTCGGTTGAAAGCGAAGAGGCAAAGGAGCCCCCGGTTCGTACCGTACAGGCACCGCGGAATTTGAAGAGAAGAAGCGGTATCGTGATCGACGGAGAATACGGCTGTGAGGTCAAGTTTGCAAAATGCTGCAATCCTCTCCCGGGAGACGATATCGTTGGCTTCGTTACCAAGGGGTACGGAATTTCCGTACACAAATGCGATTGTCCGAACGTTGCCATTGGCAAGAAAAAGCCTGAGAACGACGGGCGCTGGGTGGATACGCGCTGGGAGAGCGACGTTGGGATCCTTGGCACATCCGATCTCTTTGAGGCAAACCTTCAGGTCTTCGTTCACGATGAGATCGGCGTTCTTGCCAACATCACCAAGGCGCTTGCCGATATGAAGGTTTCGATCATGAGCATCTCCTCCTCGCAAAAGGGAGACGGAAGCGTCACGATCATCAATCTCAAGGTCGGATGCAAAAACGTCGGGCATTTCCATTCGATCGTTTCGAAGCTCAAGAGCGTTCAGGGCGTTGAGTCTGTCTCGCGCGGGTTTGGTGCATGATATGAGAGCTGTACTTCAAAGAGTTCGGCGGGCGCGTGTCGACGTCGGAGAAAGAACGGTTGGCGAGATCGGTCAAGGACTTCTCATCCTGCTCGGCGTGATGCAGGGGGACGGAGAGGACGAGGCTTTGATGCTTGCTGATAAGATCGCACGGCTTCGCATTTTTTCAGATGACGCAGGGCGACTGAACCGCTCGCTTCTCGACGTTTCGGGCAGTGCCCTCGTCGTATCAAATTTCACACTTGCGGCAAACTATACGCACGGAAACCGTCCGGATTATTTTAGCGGAGCCTCGCCCGAGATCGCAAATGCCCTTTATCTCAGGTTCATCGAGCTTCTCTCTCAAAGGCTTCCGTGTGCACACGGAGAGTTCGGAGCGGATATGCAGCTTGATATGCTTGCAGACGGCCCCGTCACGATCGTTATGGATACCGACGTTCTGAAACAGAAAAGGAAATAAGGGGAAGGATCCCCTTCGGAAGGATAGCTAAACTATGATTTTGCAGCTTAAGGGCGAGATCAATCGCTACTACGTCCAGACGCTTTGCATGGTGTTTTTTCCGGGTGCAAAGTTTTCGGAGAGTGAGGAGATCACGCCGGATACCCCGATCGTTTCTCTTACCGTCTCTGACGTTGCACCGGACGGTAAGCACGCGCACGCCGTCATGACCTATCGCGGGAAAACCACGGAGGCAGAGGAAACGGTTTTTCCCGATGAGAATATTACGGGAGATCGCGTGGCAAAGGTTGCCGAGGGGTGCGCCGTTTTCGGGGCGGGGAAGGCCATGTTTGGGCATATTCCTCCCTGGGGCATTTTAACGGGTGTCCGTCCTTCTAAGGTTGCCTCTGAGCTGCTTTATACCGGGCGCGGCATTTTGAAATCGAGAAGGATCCTGCGGGACGAATATTTCTTAAATCCCCAAAAGGCAAATCTTGCCGTAAGCGTTGCTTCAAACGAAATGAAGCTTACGAAGAATCTTCGGGACGATCTCTGCAGCGTCTATATCTCCATCCCGTTCTGCCCCTCAAGATGCGCCTATTGCTCCTTCGTATCGAACACCTCGGGCAAGCTTCTTTCTCTGATCCCGGACTATCTTAAGACCCTTGCCGCCGATATGCAGAGAATGTTCTTAACGATCCGCGAGCTTGGCAAGCGCGTGGCAACCGTTTATATCGGTGGCGGCACGCCAACGACCCTGACCCCCTCTCAGCTCAGATTCCTTCTCTCGGAGGTCGCGCGGCACGTCGATCCGGCAACCCTGATGGAGTATACCCTTGAGGCCGGCCGTCCCGATACGATAACCGCCGAGAAGCTTCAGATCGCAAAAGAGCTTGGCGTAAGCAGGATCAGCGTAAATCCCCAGATCCTATCTGACGATATTCTTGAGTCGATCGGACGTAGGCATACGGTTGAGGACTTCTTCAGAGCATACGAGATCGCGGCAGAATCCGGAATCAGGGATATTAACGTTGATCTCATCGCAGGGCTCCCGAATGACAATTTTGCAAATTTCGCATACTCTGTGGATAAGATCATTGAGCTTGCGCCCTCGAATATCACGGTACATACCTTCTGCGTCAAAAAAGCATCCGACGTGCTTCGTGAGAACAGTGGCGTCTATTCGCTTCTTGGCGGAGACGCTGCAAAATGCGTTTCCTATTCTCAGCTTAAGACCAGGTTTGCGGGCTATAAGCCGTATTATATGTACCGTCAAAAGAATACGGTCGGAAACCTTGAGAACGTCGGATATGCAAAGGAAGGCTCGGAGGGGATGTACAACATCTTCATGATGGAGGAGCTGCATTCGATCTTTGCGGTGGGCGCAGGTGCCGTTACTAAGCTTGTCGATTACCGCCGCCCCGGATGCGGAAGGAGCAGGATCGTTCGCCTGTTCACGCCGAAGTATCCCTACGAATATCTTGAGCAGGCTCAAAAATACTCCGAGGAGGAGCGAGAGCAGATGTCGCAAAGGATTTTCGATTTCTTTCGTGAGTCCTGACGGTGCCGAGCGTCTCGCGTCGATTGCCTATGATAAAATTGCATACCGAGTTTCACTCCGAGCAGGAGAAGAAGGCTCTCGTTGATCTTGGAGAGCGTGCGTTTCGTCAAAGGCTGTCCGATGCCGTTGAGAGCATTGCTTCGCGACGTGATCTTTCCTTGATAACCGTCTCGGGTCCAAGTTGCTCGGGAAAGACCACGAGCTCTCTGAAGCTGGAGGCGGCACTTGAGGAGCATGGCTACTCGGTTCACGTTATTTCAATTGACGATTATTTTCTTGACCGCGATTTCTTGATCTCAAGAGCCAAGGAAAGGGGAGAGACCCTCGATTTCGACTCTCCCGATACGCTTGATTTTAAGGAGCTTCAGAGAACGGTCGATGCGATCGTTTCGAGACGCAGCTGCCAAACCCCTGTCTTCAGCTTTCAGCTCGGGCGGCGCACGGGGTATAAGGAGCTTTTGCCGTCGTCAGATGGCGACGTATATTTATTTGAAGGAATTCAGGCGGTATATCCCGAGGTTCTCTCTTGCTTTTCTGGGGCGCCGTGTGCATCTCTTTTCGTTTGCCCCGAGGCAGATATTCTGACCGAACGAGCAAGACTTTGTGCAACCGACGTCCGTTTTCTCCGCCGCCTTGTGCGTGATGCGAAATTCAGGGACGCAACGCCCGAATTCACCTTTGAAATATGGGAGAGCGTTCGTCAAAACGAGGAGAAGAATATTTTCCCGAATCTTTCCTCCGTGCAGTATCGGGTCAACTCCTATCTTGAATTTGAGCTGTATATGATCGCTCCCTTGGCGATCAAGTTGCTCCTTCAGATCCCGAGCCAAGGTCGCTTCGGGAATGCCGCTCGGCGCTATCTTGAGGTTCTTTCGTCTTTGCCCGAGATCCCTCTTTCATACCTTCCGCCCGACTCTCTCTTTCGGGAATTCGTCGGTTAATTGCACACAGCACCGCATATACTTGATGTAAATACATCGAGAGGCGGTGCTTTTTATGTCGGGTCGGATCAAAAAAGGGGAGTCGCTTCTTTGGGGCGTTTTCGTTTTGTCGCTTGCAAGCCTGTCGGTAAAGATCATCGGGCTCTGCTTTAAGATCCCGCTCTCGCATCTGCTCGGCGACGAGGGGATGGGCTATTTTAATTCGGCATACACGATCTACGGATGGCTTTACGTGATCGCAACGGCAGGGCTTCCCGTCGCCCTCTCGATCCTTGTTTCGGGCGCGAGTGAAAAAGGAGATGAGCATCGGGTGCGCGCCATACTGCGAGTTGCGATGACTG
>JAFYMH010000041.1 GCA_017556685.1 Clostridia bacterium
AGTGCCGAGAGGAAAACGCTGAGCAGACCCGCCGAGGAAAGCAGCTCGGCAAGCCGCGCCTCGCCAATAGCAGAGACGGCGACGTCAAAGGCAAGCATGGTCAAGAAAAGATAGAGCGAGATCGAAAGGGTATGCCGCAGAGTCCCAAGGAGCATCGGGCGCCATCCCGAGCCGCCACCCGAGCCGCCGCATCCGCAGGGACAGGGGGTATCATCCGAAAAGAGGGATAGATCCTCGTGAGCGGGGGGCACTTCCCTTCTCAGGACGGCGTTGACAAGGCATCCCGCAAGGGCGGCAAAGGCAAGCTTGACGCCGACAAGCGAAAGCACCTTAAGAGGGGGGATCCCGCCCGCAAGCAGGATCGGAAGCATCTCGTCCGAGGTCGAAAGGAAGACGGCAAGCAGGGTCCCCGTCGACAGCAGGCGCGAGGCGTAAAGCCTTGCGGCGGCAGCCGAAAGACCGCACTGGGGAATGACCCCAAGCAAAGCCCCGAAAAACGGCGCAAAGAAGCCCCGACGGGCAAGCGCCCCGCGCACACGAAAAGAGGAGCGCGAGAGCCATTCGCAAAATAGACAAGCAAGGAAGAGAAGCGGAAGCAAAGAGAGGAATTCAAGCGAAACCGAAAAAAGAGTCGAGAGAATCGACGAGCCCCCATGCTCGGCGTGAAGCAACGCGACGGTCATTGGCTCTCCTCCCTTCCCTTTTCCCTTTGCCGTTTCTGCTCGCAGGCGTGACAGACCCCGAACAGGGTCGTTGCGCGCTCGTCAAGACGGAAGCGGCAGCTTGCTAAGATCTGCTTCTGCAGAAAATCCGATAATGCGGGGGCGAGATGGCAGATCCTTTGGCAGTCGGTGCATCTCATATGCAGATGCGACTCGCACCTCTCCCCTCCGATATACTGATACGCGACTCCGCGCGAGCCCACAAGCTGAAAGCGGCGGACCGTCCCCGCACGGGTAAGCTCGCCGACAAGCCGATAGACCGTGCTCTCCCCGATCGCGGGCGAAAGCGCCGAGGCAAGGGCGCGGACCGTAAACTGCTCGGAGGCGTGCTCGGCAAAAAACGAGAGCAAAAGCTCCCTCTGCTCGGTTTTGTAACGCATTCACGCCCTCCTGAATTTGAGAATCATTCTCATTTTGATGCCTACAAAGCATACTATATTCCAAGGAAAAAGTCAAGCGCCAAGCGACAATGTTCACAATTTGTTCACGCCTCTCAAAAGCCTCTTGACATTTTTGGGATCCTCGGGTACAATGAACCGTAGATAAAGAAGGAGCGCGAACCGAAAACAGAGCTCGCTCTCCGCGTAGCAAGGGGGGGACTATATGAAATTATACGTGATCCGTCACGGGCAGAGCGAGGCGAACCTCGGCGGCTTTCATTCGGGGAACATCGACGTTGCCCTGACCGAGGAGGGCGAGCGCGACGCCGCCTGTGCAGGCCGTCTGCTCGCAGGAATTCCCTTTGGCCGCGTATACGCAAGCGACTTTCTGCGCGCAAGGCAGACCGCACGCATCGCACTTCCAAATGCCGAGATCGAGGTCCTGCCGCTCATCCGCGAGATCGCCGTCGGGCGCCTTGAAGGAAAGCGCTTTACCGAATGCCAAGCCGAGTACGGAGAGAGCTATACCGAAAACCGCCGCCGCGCCGATTTCCGTCCCTACGGGGGCGAGTCGCTCGGGGAGCTCTCTCTGCGCTCGCGCGCCTTTATCGAGATGCTGAGAGGACTTCCCGCGTCGCACGTCGCGGCGTTCTCGCATGCGGGCTTTCTCAGCACCCTGCTCTCGATTGCCGTCGGCGCCGACCCCATGTCGCGCGGCATGACGGTTGCCGAAAACGGAAGCGTCAGCGTCTTTGAGATCACCGAAGGCGACTTCAAGCTTCTCAGCTGGAGCCATACGGGCAAGCTTCCGCTTTGACGCAAAAAACAAAAGCGGACAGTAAAAAGAGGCGGAACGAAAATTCGTTCCGCCTCTTTTTTGGATATGATCGCCCGCCTCTAAACTTGGCGTAGCCAATCATAACTTGGCGAAGCCAATCATAACTCATAACTTGCCCGAAAGGGCAATCATAGCTTTGGCAGGGCGCGGCAGGTCTCGCCAAAGATGCAAGCCCGGGACGCGGCAGGTCTCGCCAAAGATGCAAGCCCAAAAATTAAAGCTTCCGAATATCCGCCTCAGTAATCAGATGAAACCCCGCCGCGGTCAGAGCCGTCTCGGCAGCAGCGTTGTCCTCGACGCGCAGCGCCACGTAGGCATGCCGCTCGGTGCGCGCCATGAAAGCGTAGAGATACTCCACGTCGATTTTGGCGCGGTCGAGCACGCCGAGCGCCTCGGTGAGCTTTCCGGGAGCGTCGCCGATCTTGACACCGACGACCTCGACCGTCTTAAAGAGATACCCTTGTGCTGAAAGCGCCGCCTCTGCCGCCGCCGTATCCGACACGACGAGGCGCAGGATCCCGAACTCCTCGGTCTCTGCGATCGAAAGCGCACGAAGATTGACGCCCGACTCGGCGAGCGCCTCGGTCACAGAAACGACCGAGCCTCTTTCATTTTTCACGAAAACCGTCAGCTGCTTCATGATGCTCTCCTTCCCTTAAATCAGCTTGCGCTTATCGATGACGCGCACTGCCTTGCCCTCGCTTCGCGCGATGCTCTTCGGCGCAACGAGATGAACGGCGGGATTGATGCCGAGCATCGTTTTCATCGCGGCGGAAAGCGCCCTCTCCATCGCAAGCACCTCACTCACCTTATCGGTGAAGCGCTCGGGGGTCATCTCAACGTTGACGTCGAAGGTGTCGTTGTTCTTGACGCGATCAACGACGATCTGATAGTTCGGCTCGTAGCCCTCCGAGAGAAGGACGGTCTCGATCTGGCTCGGGAAGACGTTGACGCCGCGGATGATGAGCATATCGTCGGTTCTTCCCATCGGCTTTGCCATCTTGATAAGGGTTCTTCCGCAGGAGCACTTCTTGCGCGAAAGCACGCAGATATCCCTCGTGCGGTAGCGAAGCAGGGGGAACGCCTCCTTGTCAAGCGAGGTGAAGACGAGCTCGCCGCGGCTTCCCTCGGGAAGCACCTCGCCGGTATCGGGATCGATGATCTCGGCGTAGAAATGGTCCTCGTTGATATGCATCCCCGACTGCTCCGAGCACTCGAAGGCAACGCCGGGACCCGAGGTCTCGGTCAGTCCGTAGATATCGTAGGCCTTAATGCCGAGGGTCGCCTCGATCGAGCGGCGCATCTCCTCGGTCCAGGGCTCGGCGCCAAAGATACCTGCCTTGAGGGGGAT
>JAFYMH010000042.1 GCA_017556685.1 Clostridia bacterium
AGGGCGTGAAGGTAAGCGTCACGCTCGGCTCTGCGTCTGATGCAACGCTGACTCTTTCGATCGGGGAAGAAAGCACCTCGCTTGAGCTTTCGGGGGAAGTGGGCATAAGCCGTTCGCTCTCGTTTTCGGGCGAGGCGGCGCCCCTTGGCACCCTTTGCCTGCTTTCCTCGGCAGACTGCACCCTGCGCCTTACTCTGCACGGGGAGGGGGAGACGGGAAGGGGACTTGCCCTGACGCTCCTTGCCTATGACGAGGACGGAAACAGTCTGACCGACACGAAAATACTTTTACCCACCCCCCTCGTATCACTCTCGGATCTGTGCGGAAATCATCTCTATCTGCCCGAGGGACGGGTCGAGTCGTCGGTCGGCATCTCGGAGCTTTCCCCCTCGGCGAATATCTCCCTCTGCGCGAAAAGCGATACGCTTGAGATTGCTTGCTTTGAGCTTCCTCATGGGATCCCCTCGCGTGGCGACGGCGCTCTTATGAGCTGCTTTGGGGAGCTCTCGGGACCCGAGCAAAACGTGCTTTCGGCACACTGTGAGGGGCTTTCGCTCCTTTCGGCGGATTCGACTCGCTTTGCCGTCGCGCTTTCCTTTGAGCGCCTGTCAGATGGCGTGCTTGCCCTTGACGGCGTCCTTCGCACAAGCGGCGGCACGGGATCGCCGACCTCGCCCGCGAGTCCCGTCTTTTTCCCATCCGAGGGGACCGTCTATTTTACCGACCGTAGCGGCTCTCGCTACCGTCTTGCGCTCTCGGAGCCCCTTCGTGCGGTAGGAAACTACCGCGACCGCCTTTACGTCAGCGGACGGCGCTCGCTTGCCCTTCGCGCAACGCGGATCGGCAAGCTGATCCTGACGGGGACGGAGCCGATGCGCTTTTCGCTATCTGACGGCTACTCACTTGCAACCATCCCCTTCTCGGGCGGGCAGATGACCGCGGCACAAAACGATCTCCCCGGACTCTGTACGCGTGCCGAGTATAGCGCGCTTGCCCTCACCTCCCCGGGGGAGGTCGGGTCGACGGCGGTCTATCTCGGCAGTGACGCCATTTACATTGCGATGCGGCGCGGAAACCCCTGGTCAGAGTCGGAAGACGCTCTGCGAGCCTACCTGCGCTCCGTCCTCTCGACCCCAAGCCCCTTTTGCCTTTACTATCCGCTTGCCGAGGAGAGGCACGAGCTGATCCCGCTTACCCCTATCTCCTCGCTTGGGACCCCCGAGAATGCCTCGCAGATCGCCCCGAAGATCATCTCGAGCTTCGGGAAAGAGACCCTGCTTGCTCTTTTTCGGCTTTGGCTCTTTGGGCAAAGCGAGCCGCCCTGGCTCCTTTATCCGCTAAGGCAGGTGAAGACGGCACCAGTCCTTGAAACGGTAGGCGAGCTTCGCCTTCCCGACCGAGGGACTGTTCTCTCTGCCGTCGGGGAGGGCAAAGCACGCACCCTATCCCTTGCGGCGTACGTCTACAGCGACGGCGCCACCGCTTCGACCCAAAGCGCGGCAGGGTCGGAGGATACCTCAATGCCGCAGAAAGGAAGTAAGTGAACTATAAGCTTCTTGGCAGGAGCTATGCCTGCCACACCGGTGGCCGCGTTGGGCTCTGTGAGCGCGGTGCTCGGCTTTCGCTCTCGGATGCGCCCGAGGGGACGCTCGTTACGGTCGGGGCGCGGAGCTTCCGACTCGTTGACGGCGTTGCCGAGATCCCGCCCGACGCCTTTTCTACCGGACTCAACCGCATTACCTTTACGGTCGGTGGCGAAACGATCGCCGCCGAATCGGTCATTAAAACCGGCGGTGGCCTTTCGCCCGCGGGGATCTCGATCCCCGACGCGGTGCTCTCGCTCGACCGTCGGATCGCCGAGCTTGCCGAGCGGCTTTCGGCCGCCGAGCTTTCGCTTGAGCTTCTACTGTCTGAGGAGGGACTTTTTGCATGAAAGAATCAAAGATCGGAATGGGAGGATGGCTTGTGCGAGGGCTTGGCGTCATCGCGCTTACCCTGTCGCTCGTTTTCACTCTGTCACTCGCTTCGTCTGCCGAGGAAGTAGAGACGGGAGAGATCGATCAGACGGTCGGAGAGAGCAGCTTTTACGACTCCGCCGTCGGATTTCTCGGCGAGCATCTTCCGCTTTTGCTCTCGGGCATGACCCTTGTCGGTACCGCCCTGCTTGCGCGGATCTTCAGATCCTCCCTTCTGCCCATCCTTGAAAGCGGGATGAAGCGCGTGGGAGGGGGCGTTGAGAGTCTTGAGGAGCAAACGAAGGCATGGCTTAGGGCAAGCGAAAATGAGCTCTCTGAGCTGAGCGCACTCGTCGGCCGTCTTGCCGAGGCGTCGGGGGCACAGGACGAGCGTGCCGCCGAGCTGAAGGCCGAGTTTGAGGGGTCGCTTCGTGGCCTTGCCGACTCGGTTTCGCTTGAAGCGGCTCGCCTTGACTCTGTTCTTCAGATGCTAAAGGAGGTTTTTACGGCGGCAAGACTGCCCGCCGCCTCCAAGCTTGCCCTTTTGCAGATCTACGAGAAAACGCCCCACGAAAATGCGGGGGTGGGGAAGTGCTCGCTTGATTTGGAGGGGTTAAAATGAAAAAGAGGGGCTTTCGGCTCTTAGGCTACCTCGTATCGGTCTTCCCGCCTCTCATCTCAACCCTGCTTTGCTTTCCGGTGCTTTACGCCGAGAGACGGGGCGCCGAGGCGGTTTCGCTTGGGGTGATCCTGCTCGTTTTGCTTTCCCTGCTTCCGTTTTTAAGACGGCTCAGGGAAATCATGAGGACCCCCTCGGCGCCCCTTATTTGGGGGATCCTCCTTTTCGTTTTCTACCTTGTGCGAAGGATCGCCGACGAGGTCGTTTTCATCTCGCTTGCGGGCTTTCTTGGGTCGATCCTCGGCGCCGTCTTCTTTCGCCTTGGGGGACTTGGGCGGGGAGGTGATGGGAGATGATCGAAAATGAGCTTGCCTCGCTTTCTGCCGTTTCGCGCCGCCGAGGCGCCGCCTTTGCCGTCGGCATCCTTGCCTTTACCGTTGCGGCGCTCGTCTTTTTCACCGAGGTCAGCCTTTCGGCGGCGCCGATCGGCTCGATCACCCTTGAGCTTGCCGTGACGAGCTTTTGCCTTGTCATCATGTATAGCTCGATGGCGGATGCAGGGGCGCAGGCGGGCGAGGAGCTTGACAGGGTTCGCCGTGCAAACGCCGAATGGCGGGAGACGGCATCCCGCGTGCGTGCGTCGGGCAGAGCGCCACATCTTGCCGACTTCTGCCGTCGGCTTGCCGAGGCAGAGAGATATGCGGTGCGCTCGGATATCCTTGCGGCGGTGGGACTTTCGGTCGAGGCGGGGCTCGAGCTCTTTCGCGATCCCCCTCGCCTTAGGAGAGAGTCGTCTCGCACGCGGCGCGCGGTCAGGCGCGCCGCCTCCCTGCCTCAGCTTCGCCTTTCCCCCGAGCATCTGCTCTACGGAACCGCCGCGCACCGCCGCCGCACCCTGCTTCCGCCGAGCGCCGCCTCGACCCGTCGGCGCTCGACTGTTCGCGCTCTGCTTCCCGCCCTTCTCGGCTCGCTTCTGACCGTGTCTGTTGCGCTCGGATGTCGGGACGGGATCGACGCGGCGGCGATCATCTCGGCGTCGCTTCGGCTTCTCGCGCTTCTCTCGGGCGGCGTTCGCGGCTATGCGATGGGCTACCGCTCGGTGACCGAGGAGGGAGTACAGAGCACGCTTGCGCGCACCGAGTACCTTTCCGAATTTTTAAGGGAGGCATCCTGAGAGGAAGATTTTTCATTGCATACCTCGTCCCCCGAAGGGCAATACTCGGGGTAGGATGAGGGGAGAAGGGCATCCTTTCGCCCCGTCCAATACTCTTTTTGGGGGCGATGCGATGCGGCGCGAGGGGAAGGTCGAGATCTCGGGGGTCACAACGTCGGAGATCGAGGTGCTAAGCGAAGAGGAAAAGCGGCGCCTGCTTTTGCTTGCCCATTCGGGAGACGCCTTGGCGCGCGAGCGCCTGATCCTTGGGAACCTCAGGCTCGTGCTCTCGATCGTCGGCCGCTTTTCGGGGCGCGGGGAGAATCCCGACGATCTCTTTCAGGTCGGCTGTATTGGACTCATCAAGGCGATCGACCATTTCAATACCGAGCTTGACGTGCGCTTTTCGACCTACGCCGTTCCGATGATCATCGGCGAGATGCGCAGATACCTGCGCGACAACAGCAGTATCCGCGTCAGCCGCTCGGTGCGCGATCTTGCCTACCGCGCGCTTCGCACGCGCGAGGAGATATCAAGGCGGCTCGGCCGCGAGGCAAGCACCGCGGAGACGGCAGGGGAGCTTGGAATCCCCGAGCGCGAGGTGTCGGCGGCGCTTGAGGCGATTACACAGCCCGTTTCGCTCTACGATTCGGTCTTCTCGGACGGGGACGATTCGGTCTACGTCATCGACCAGCTCAGCGACAGCGAGGTGTCCGACGAGATCTGGATCGAGAACATCGCCTTAAAGGAGGCGATCGCGCGCCTCGGCGAGCGCGAGAGGGCGATCATCAAGATGCGCTTTTACAGAGGCAAGACCCAAATGGAGATCGCGGGGGAGATCGGCATCAGCCAGGCGCAGGTCTCGCGCCTTGAAAAGAGCGCGATCGACGCGATCAGACGGAATATGTAGTTCCCCTTGCATCTTCTCGCTCGGTGTGCTATAATGGCGGTATAGAACCGAATGGAGGATCTCTATGCCGCTCGATCTTGACAGCAAGCTTGTGATCGGAATTTCCTCGCGCGCCCTCTTTGACCTTGAGGAGGAGAACCGTATCTTTACCGAGAAGGGGCTCGACGCCTATTCAGAGTATCAGCTCGCGCACGAGAACGATATCCTGCGCCCCGGAACCGCCTTTCCGCTCGTGCGTGCGCTCCACCGCCTAAATCAGGGGAGCGAGCGCCTGACCGAGATCATCGTCATGTCGAAAAACAGCGCCGACACCAGCCTGCGCATCTTTAACTCGATCGAGCACTGGGGGCTTGACGTCTCGCGCGCCGCGCTCGTCGGAGGGAACAGCATCGCGCCCTATCTCTCGGCATTCCGCACCGATCTTTTCCTTTCGGCAAACGAGGCGGACGTGCAGGAGGCGATCAACGCCGGCTTTGCCGCAGGCATCATCTGTCAGCATAAGGGACTGCCGATCGATCCCACCTCAAGCGAGGAGCAGATCCGCATCGCCTTTGACGGCGACGCCGTCATCTTCTCGGACGAGGCGGAGCGCATCTATCAGGAGAAGGGGCTTGCCGCCTTTGCCGAGCACGAGCGCGAGAACGCGCGCCGTCCGCTCCCCGAGGGACCCTTTGCAAAGCTTCTGAAAACCCTGTCGCTCGTGCAGAGCCGCTTTCCCGACGAGGATATGCCGATCCGCACCGCGCTCGTCACGGCGCGCAACGCCCCCTCGCACGAGCGCGTGATCCGAACGCTCCGTGCATGGAACGTCCGCATCGACGAGGCGTTTTTCCTTGGGGGGATCACCAAAAGCGAGGTGCTTTCCGCCTTCGGCGCCAACATCTTCTTCGACGATCAGAAGGTGCATCTCGACTCCGCCTCGCGCCTGGTCCCTGCGGCGCGTGTACCCTACAAAAGCGTTTAAGGGAAAGGACAAAAACAAGCCGTCCGAAATGTGATGATCGCATTTCGGACGGCTTTCTCTTAATAAAGCATAAATAAAAGCATAAGGGCGCATCAGATTTAGGCGAGAAGCGTCGTTTGCGACCCGAAGGTGTATACGATACTCCGAGAGGGAGCAAACGGCGCTAGAAAAAATCCGAGATAAAATGAAGAAATCCGAAGGATTTCAACCTTAAAGGCTTCACAAAGCGAATTCCTTCACTGCGTGAATTTCTTTTTGGTTTGATCCTTCGGATTTTTTCGGTCTCGTCAAATATGACAGCCCGTTTTAATAAGCCTTGCCCCAGTAGACGAGATGCTTTGCAGGCTTACCGCAGCAAACGCATCTGTCTCCCGTCGGCTCTCCGCCAAAGGGGATGCAGCGCGAGGTAACGTCTGCCTTCTCCTTGAGGGTAAGCTCGCAGTCAAGCTCGCCGCACCACATGGCGCGGATATAGCCGGTCTTCTCAGAGGCGATCTTGACAAGCTCATCGAGCGTATCTGCGTTGTAGGTGCGCTCCTCGCGGTGGCGGTATGCCTTCTCAAAGAGCGCGGGGGTCATGGCGTCAAGCTCTGCCAAAACGATTTCCTCAATGCCCTCGAGCGAAACGAACTTCTTCTCGCGGTTGTCGCGGCGAACGAGCACGCAGCTGCCGTTTGCAATGTCGCGCGGACCAAGCTCGACGCGAACCGGAACGCCCTTCATCTCATACTCGGCGAACTTCCATCCGGGGGAGTTGTCGCTGTCGTCAAGCTTGACGCGAATGCCCTTTGCCTTCAGTCTGTCGAAGAGCGCACGGGCGGCGTCAAGCACGCCCTCCTTATGCTGCTGGACAGGAACGATCACCGCCTGGATCGGCGCAACGGCAGGGGGAAGGACGAGTCCGCTGTCATCGCCGTGCGTCATGATGATACCGCCGATGATACGGGTCGAAACGCCCCAGGAGGTCTGATGGCAATACTTCAGCTTGTTGTCGCGGTCAAGGTACTGAATGTCAAAGGCTCTCGCAAAGCCGTCGCCGAAGTTGTGCGAGGTGCCTCCCTGAAGCGCCTTTCCGTCGTGCATCAGAGCCTCGACGGTATAGGTCGCCTCGGCGCCCGCAAACTTCTCCTTATCGGTCTTTCTTCCGCGGATGACAGGCATACCGAGATCATGCTCGAAGAAGTCGGCGTAGACACCGAGCATCTGCTTGGTCTCTGCCTCTGCCTCCTCGGCGGTGGCGTGCATGGTATGTCCCTCCTGCCACAGGAACTCGCGCGAGCGGAGGAAGGGACGCGTGGTCTTCTCCCAACGAACGACGCTGCACCACTGGTTGTAGAGCTTCGGCAGGTCGCGGTAGGAGCGGATGATGCTTGCGTAATGCTCGCAGAACAGGGTCTCGGAGGTCGGACGGACGCAGAGCCGCTCGGTCAGGCGCTCGCTTCCTCCCATCGTTACCCAAGCACCCTCGGGGGCAAAGCCCTCGACGTGCTCCTTCTCGCGGTTGAGAAGCGACTCGGGGATGAACATCGGCATATAGACGTTCTCATGCCCCGTCTCCTTAAAGCGCGTATCGAGCAGGCGCTGGATGTTCTCCCAGATCGCATAGCCGTACGGACGGATGATCATACAGCCCTTGACCGAGGAATAGTCGATCAGGTCTGCCTTTTTGACGATATCGGTATACCACTGGGCAAAATCCTCGTCCATCGAGGTGATCTGCTCCACCAGCTTCTTTTCGCTTGCCATAGCAAAACCTTCCTTATTTTTGTACGAATTATACCATATTATAGACCACTTGCCCCGAAAAGTCAATAGCTTGACGAATTTGCAAAAAAGTTTTACCAAAATTGCAAAATCACTTGCAAAAAGTTGCAGAATATACTATAATAGTGTCATGTTTGTGCCAATATGTGCAATATTTTACATTTGATACTTCAAAAATTCGGAGAAACCTATTCATGCAGTACAGTGAAATGACAAGAGAGGCGCTTGCCGCCGAATACGAACGCCTTCGGGCGGCGCACCAGCGATTCGTCCTGTCGGGAAATCGACTCGATCTCTCGCGCGGAAAGCCTGCCGCGGATCAGCTTGATCTTTCCGATGCGCTCCTTACCGAGCCGATCGATCGCGCGGACTGCCATCTCGCGGGCGGTCTTGACGCCCGGAACTACGGCGTGCCGCTCGGACTTCCCGAGATGCGAGCCTTTTGGTCCTCTCTGACGGGGATCCCTGCCGAGCAGATCTATATCGGCGGTAACTCCAGCCTTGCTCTGATGTATCAGACGCTGGTGCGCGGGATGCTTTTCGGCATGGCCGATTCCCCCCGCCCCTGGTGCCAGGAGCCGAAGCGGAAGTTCCTTTGCCCCGCCCCCGGATACGATCGGCATTTCGCCATCACCGAGGCGCTCGGCTTTGAGCTGATCCCGGTCGGTATGCGCTCGGACGGACCCGATATGGACGAGGTTGAGCGGCTTGCCGCCGATCCCGCCGTCAAGGGCATCTGGTGCGTTCCGAAGTATTCGAACCCCACGGGCGTTACCTTCTCGGACGACGTCGTTTATCGCTTTGCCTCGATGAAGACCGCCGCCCCCGATTTTACCGTCATGTGGGATAACGCCTATCTCGTGCACGATCTTGCCGACGAGGGCGAGCACCTCGCCGACGTCTTCGCCTATGCGCGCGAGTGCGGAACCGAGGAGCGCTTTTGCTATTTCTCCTCGACCTCGAAGATCACGCTTCCGGGCGCGGGGATCGCGATGGCCGCCTTCGGTCCCAAAAGCTTCGCCTTGCATGCCAAGACAATGGGCATCTCGACCATCGGCTTTGATAAGCTGAACCAGCTCCGCCATCTGAAAATGCTCCCCGACGCCGAGGCGGTGCGCCGTCAGATGCGTCGGCACGCGGCTCTTTTGCGTGAAAAGTTCGAGATCCTTGAGAACGTGCTCTCGCGCGACCTCGGGGGACTCGGCTGTGCCACCTGGACCCATCCGAAGGGGGGATACTTCGTCAGCCTCGACGTTACCGACGGCTGTGCGAAGCGCACCTACGAGCTTGCCCGCGAGGCGGGGGTCACCCTGACACAGGTCGGCGCCACCTTCCCGTGCGGGCTTGATCCGCGCGACCGCAACCTGCGCCTTGCGCCGACCTATCCCTCGAAGGGAGAACTTCTGCTTGCCGCTGAGGTTCTGACGGTGTCTGTTCGTCTTGCGGTTCTCGAGAAGCTGCTTCAGTCTTAAGGCTGTCAGATTTGACGAGATCGAAAAAATCCGAAGGATCAAACCAAAAGGAATTTCACACAGTGAAAGAATTCGCTTTGTGAAGCTCTTAAGGTTGAAATCCTTCGGATTTCTTCATTTTATTTCGGATTTTTTTTACCGCCGTTTGCGCCCTCTCGGAGGGAGTCTAAGCAAACTCAAAACGATAAGGTTTTGAGAGGCAAACAGCGGCGTCTGCTTCGGCAAAAATTTTTGCTATATCCGCATATTACCGCAAATTTTCGCCTTGTATCCACCTGCTGTTTGCTCTCTCTAAACTGCTTTGCACCTCACGGCGAAGCCGTTGTCGATGGATTTGGGTGGCG
>JAFYMH010000043.1 GCA_017556685.1 Clostridia bacterium
CTTCGGGTCGCAAACGACGCTTCTCGCCTAAATCTGATGCGCCTTTTGCTCGGTTGCTTAAGCAGGATCCTCGACGAGTGCCTTGGCGAGCGCCGCGCCGTCGCTTGCGATCGGGATGACCCTGACGCCAAGCGACTCGGAAAGCTCTGCGAGGGTCATGCCGCAGAGAAAGACGTCCTCTCCCGAGCGAAGGGTGGCGGCGGGGATGAGAAGCGCGTCGCCAAGCTCGCGGTCCTTTAGTTGATTTAGCAGATCCTGTCCGGTCAAAAGCCCTGCCACCGTGATGCTATGACCGAAGAAGTCGTTTTGGATCTCGGCAACCGTGACGGTAAGTCCGCGGGTGGCACGCATCGCCTCGCGGCATAGGCGGCGGATCGTCGGGGCGGCGGCAACGCCGGTTGCAACCGTGACGCGGCGTCTGACGGTGCGCGGCAGCTCGGAAAGGGCGCATTTTGTCTCCTCTATGAGCGAGCGAAGCATTCCGACGCCGTTTTCGATCTGCGGATAGCCCTCGTAGTATGCTTCCTTTGGCAGACGGCGCCCAGCCTTGAGGTAAAGCTCGTCTGCGGCAAAAAAGATGCGCGCGCCAAGACGACGGCGGCATGCTCGCGCAAAGCGCTCGACCTGATAGATGATCGCCCGCGCCTCACGCCGCGTGTAGGGGGTGAGGGGATAGAGCCCCTCTCGGTAGGCGGTCATCCCGGCGGGGACGACCGAAACGCTGTCGATCGCGGGGGCAAGGGCGGCAAGGGCGCGCATGGTGAAGTCAAGCTCCCGTCCGTCGTTGACGCCGCGGCAGAGAACGATCTGACAGTGCAAAGTGATCCCCGCCTCGGCAAGCCGAGGGAGGTACTCGAGCACCCGACCGGCGTTTTTGTTTTTCATCATCTCGACGCGAAGGGTTGGATTCATCGTATGCACCGAGACGTTGATGGGGGAAAAGCGCATCTCGATGATCCGCTCGACGTCGCGCTCGGTCATGTTGGTCAGGGTGACGTAATTTCCGTGCAGGAAGGAAAGACGGCTATCGTCGTCCTTGAAGTACAGGCTCTCGCGCAGTCCCTTCGGGTTCTGATCGATAAAGCAGAAGATACAGTGGTTCTTGCAGTGCTGTTTGTCGTCCATAAGGGCCTTTGCAAAGCCGAGTCCGATATCGTCGTAAAGCTCCTTTTTAATCGTGACCCAGTACGGCTCGCCGCCCCTTTCAAGCGAGAGCGTGATCTCCTCCTCGGCAAGATAAAAGCGGTAGTCAAGGACGTCCCTTATCTCGCGCCCGCCGATCGAAAGAAGGAGATCTCCGACCTCGATGCCCGCGCGCGCGGCGGGGGAATGTTCAAGAACCTCGGTAATTTCAACCATAGTCAGATCTCCTTTGGGTCAAAGAGGTGCGGACGGCGAACGGTACGCATGGCGTTTAAAATGGCAAGGACGGCAACCCCGACGTCGGCAAAGACGGCAAGCCACATGCTCTCGGCGATCCCGAGGGCGGAGAGGGTAAGGATCGTCAGCTTGACCGAGAGGGCAAGGACGATATTCTCCTTTGCGATGCGAACCGTTTTCCGCGCGATGCGGATCATATCGGCAACGCGCAGGGGAGAGTCGGAGGTGATAACGGCGTCGGACGCCTCGATCGCGGCGTCGCTTCCGATGCCCCCCATCGCGATCCCAACGTCGGCGCGGGAAAGGACGGGGGCGTCGTTGATGCC
>JAFYMH010000044.1 GCA_017556685.1 Clostridia bacterium
CTCATCGATCTTTCACCGCGGCAGAGTCCTCTGCCCGGCAAATATTGTATCAAGTATATTTTACTTCAAAATCATACTTTTGTAAACACCTTTTTGAAAGAAAACTGCTCTTTTCTTAATTTCCTTACAAATTATTACAAAATAGGATGCAAAAAAGGGGCTCGCTTGGTTTCGAGCAGAAATCGTCGGCTGACGAGCGAGAGGCGTACAAGTGTACGTCGAGCGAGGAAACGGCGATAGAACGAAAAACGATAAAAAGGAGAAAACCGTAAGGTTTTCCACCTTAAAAAATAGGATACGCAAAGAAAAAGACAGGTGCTACGCCTACGCGCAGCACCTATTTTTTTTGTTTTTCGTTCGGTTATGCCGAAAGGAAGCAGCCCCTTTTTTCAGGCTTCCTTTTTTTGAAGGATCATAACCGACTCCTCGCCGTCACACTCCATAAGGCGAAGCGAGATCATCTCGGAATGCGAGGTCGGAACGTTCTTTCCGACGAAATCGGCACGGAAGGGAAGCTCGCGAAGTCCCCGATCGATCAGAACGGCAAGCCGAACGGCGGCAGGCCTTCCGAGTCGAAAGATGCCGTCGAGAGCGGCGCGCACCGTCCGTCCCGTAAAGATGACGTCGTCAACGAGCACGACGGTCTTTCGGTCAACCGAAACCGAAACCGGCGCGATCTCGGCAGTCCCTGCCGTCAGATCGTCCCGATAATCGGTGATATCCATTTCAACGACCGGAAGAGAGACTCCCTCGATCCGCTCGATATTTTCGGCGATCCGCTTTGCGAGAGGATAGCCCCGCCGCTTGATGCCGATCAGAAGGAGATTTTCCGCTCCTCCGTTCTTTTCAAGAATTTCATGCGCGATCCGCATTAGCGCCCGACCAATGGCGGGTGCGTCCATCAGACGCGCTTTTTCCTCATACTGCTGCATTTTCTCCTCACAACTGTTTCATCGCCCCCATTATATCCCGAATCGTCTTGAAAGTCAACTCTATTTTCGGTTTTTCCCTTCCTTTGCGTATGAAAGAGGGGTCGTGAGAAAAACTATGACCGAAGAGCCGTCTTTCGGCTTCACTGAAAGGGAGGTTTTCATGAAATTCGACCCGAAATCCTATCAAACGCTTGTTTCAAGACGGGCGGCGCGCTCGCCGATCCTGCCGAACTGCCTTCGCGCCTTTGCCGTCGGAGGGATGATCTGCGCCCTCGGCGAGGGGCTTTCCCATCTCTATCGCGCGTGGGGTGCCGAGCGAGAGCTTTCGATGACGCTCGTTTCGGTCACGCTCGTCTTCTTCGCCGCCCTTCTCACGGGGCTCGGCATCTTTGATCTTCTCGCACAGCACGCAGGGGCAGGCACGCTCGTCCCGATCACGGGCTTTGCAAACTCGGTCGTTTCCCCTGCCATTGATACCAAGGCGGAGGGGCTTGTTCTCGGCGTCGGAGCAAAGATCTTCAGTATCTCGGGGCCGGTCTTGCTCTATGCGCTTCTCTCGGGCGCGCTCTATGGGACCGTCTATTATCTGATCTCCCTCTTTCGGTGAAAAGCGATGCAAAAGCCGATCCTTTTTGAAAAACCGATCTACCTTCTCTCTCACGCAAGCGCCGTTGGCGGAGAAGAAAAAAAGGGACCGCTTGGCGAGTGCTTTGATTTTTGCGATCCAAGCGGCCGCTTTGGCGCCAAAACCTGGGAGCTTGCCGAGAGCGAGCTTTCGCGCATCACGCTTTCTCTTGCAATGAAAAAGGCAGGGATCTCGCACAGGGACCCCGATCTTCTTCTTGCAGGGGATCTGCAAAATCAGTGCGTTGCCTCCTCCCGGGCGCACGCCTGCCTTGGGATTCCCTATCTCGGACTCTACGGCGCCTGCTCGACCTCGGCAGAAGGGCTTTATATCGGCGCCTCTCTGCTTTCTGCATCGAATACGCTTCATCTTGCCGCTGTCGTGACGACCTCGCATTTTTGCGCCGCCGAGCGTCAGTTTCGTCTTCCCCTTGAATACGGAGGGCAAAGACCCCCGACCGCACAGTGGACAGCAACGGCGGGCGGCGCCTTTCTCATCACCGATCAAATACCCGACAGGCCATGTGCAAAAATAATGGGGGGGATGATAGGAATTCCGATAGATAGTGGCATTTTGGATGCTTCTAATATGGGAGCCGCCATGGCTCCGGCCGCCGCGCACACCATTCTTTCGTTTTTTGAAAAGAGCCGATTTTCCCCGTCTGATTTTGACTTTATCGTCACGGGAGACCTTGGCTACGAGGGGAGCGAGATCATGAAGGGGATCCTTTGTGATAATAGTTTTCCTCTCCTTACAAACCACCTTGATTGCGGAACGCTCCTTTACAACCCCGAAATTCAGGACGTCCATGCGGGGGGTTCGGGATGCGGATGCAGCGCTTCGGTTCTTTCCGCGCATTTTTTACCCATGCTTGAGAAGGGTGCGGCGCGGCGTATTCTCTTCCTTGCAACCGGAGCTCTGATGAGTCCGTCCGCAATTTTGCAGGGACAGTCGATCGTCGGCACAGCCCCACTCGTCATTTTTGAGGGAGAGGAGACTTTTCACTAGTGATTTTTTTTGATCTACTGAAGGCATTTGCCGTCGGCGGTGCAATTTGCGTGGTTGCCCAGCTTCTGATCGATCTGACGCGACTCACCCCCGCCCGTATTCTCGTTCTGTACGTTTCCATCGGGGTTCTTCTCGGCGCCGTAGGGCTTTTTGAGCCGCTTCTTCGCTTTGCGGGCTGCGGCGCCTCGGTTCCCCTCATAGGATTTGGCGCAGCCGTTGCAAAAGGGGTTCGGGAGGCGGTCGATCAAAGGGGCGCCATCGGGATCCTCAGCGGAGGACTTTCGGCGACCTCTGCCGGTATCACGGCGTCGCTTCTTTTCGGCTATCTCGTTGCGATCGTTTTTCGCGGCGGACCAAAAAAAATGTAAAAAATCTCCGCAAAGGCAAGCTTCTTTGCGGAGATTTTTTTAAGGCTTTATTTTTTCTTTATTTTTTTGATTCTCTTTTTTATTTTTCGAACGTCCCTTACCATCCTTACGCTATCCCTTACGAAATGCACCGTTGACTCGCGATGGTTTAAGATCCTGACGGGATGCTCGGAAATTTTCATCCCAAGCCTCTGTGCAAGCAAAATGACCTCGAGATCAAAGGCAAAGCGATCGACCTCTGCCCTTGAAAAGATGCTTTTAGCCGCCGTTTGGCGAAACGCCTTGATCCCGCACTGCGAGTCGCTTGGACGAAGCCCCGCATAGAGCGAAAGAAAGCGAAGATAGCCCTTTGAAAGAAGGCGCCTGATCGACGTATATCCATCGTAACCGAGCGGATGGAGAGCGCGGGAGCCGATCAGACACTCGATCGACCCGTCCCTTTCCATCTCATCGAAGAACTTTCCGATGACGTCTGTTCCGTACGCAAGATCGCAATCGGTGAAAATCACGATCTCGCCGGAAGCCGAAAGCATCCCCGATCGAACGGCGTATCCCTTTCCTCGGTTCGGACGGTAGGAGATCACTTTCGTTTTGGCGTCCTTTTTTCTTGTGAGGATCTCAAGACTTTCGTCTGTCGAGCCGTCGTCTACGTAGATCACCTCATAATCCTCTCCAAAGCGCCCCTTCATATAGGACGAGACCTCGTCCATCGTTTTTATAAGGATTTTTTGCTCGTTGAAAAGAGGAATACAAAGCGAAATCTTCATGACACTTCCCTTTTGCTTTTTTAAAAATTATACCAAAGCCGATGAGAAAAGGCAAGAAAAAACAACGCGAAATTTATGAAAAAAACTTATCCACAGATGTTGAAAATTTTTATCTACTATGTTATAATATTATAAATTAAGTTTTATTTAAGTTAGGAGATAAAAATGGACGCATTAAACGACGTCGGAAAAGCGGTGCTTTCGGTTCTTCAAAATACGTTTGCGTCTACGATATACGAGCTTTGGTTTCAGGATCTGAAGCTCATTGGACTCAGTGAGAGCGAGGCGGTCTTTCAGATCAACAATTCCTTTAAGCAAAAGATCCTGCAAAGCCGTCACGCCGAAAATATCAAGCGGGCGCTGAGCGAGGTCATCGGGTACGAGGCGGAGATCCGCATCGTTTCAAGCGAGGGCGAGGACGGCTTTTCGATTCCGACCTTTGAGATCAAAAAGGAGCAGGTCGCGCCTATCGAGGAACCGAAGGAGACATTTAATACCGGCGCCGCCATCGAAAGCAAAACGATCGTTGAGGAATATACCTTTGAGAACTTCATCGTCGGGGACTCAAATAAATTCACTCACGCCGCTTGTATGGCGGTCGCGATGTCCTCTATCAACAAGGGAAAGAGACAGAGCGGATACAATCCCATTTATAATCCCCTTTTCATCTACGGACCGAGCGGCGTTGGAAAAACGCATCTTCTCTTTGCCGTTACCAACGAGATTAAGAGAAATAACCCGAACGTTCGTCTGATGTATAAAAAGGGTGAGGAATTTACAAACGAGCTGATCTCCAGCATCAAGAACTCGACCCAGCCCGCCTTCCGCGAGAAATACAGAACAGTTGACGTTCTTCTGATCGACGATATTCAGTTTATCGCAGGAAAGGAAGCCACGCAGGAGGAATTTTTCCATACCTTTACGGCACTATACGAGGAGGAAAAGCAGATCATTTTAACCTCCGACCGTCCGCCGAAGGATATCAAAACCCTCGAGGACAGGCTTCGCACGCGCTTTGAATGGGGTCTTCTTGCCGACATTCAGCCGCCGAGCTTTGAGCTTCGGACCGCGATCATCAACAAAAAGGCGGAGACGCTCGGCGTTGATATCTCCCCCGACGTCGTTGAGTATCTTGCGACCAAGCTTCAAAACAATATCCGACAGATCGAGGGCTCTATCAAGAAGATCGCGGCGATCAGTCTTCTGACCCGCTCCCCCGTAACGATCGAGCTTTCGCGCCGTGCCATCTCTGACGTCCTTTCGGGAAACGAGCCCGTGAATATCACGGTCGATCGCATTCTTGCCGCCGTATCGAGAAAATACGGCATCTCAACCGAGGATATCAAGGCGAAAAAGAGATCCGCCGATATCGTCAACGCAAGACATATCTGCATTTACTTAATCCGCCAGCTGACCGACATTTCCTTTAATTCCATCGGTGAGTTCTTCAGTCGGGACCATGCAACGATCATATCGGCATTCAAAAAGGTGGAATCAAACGTTTCCTCAAATCAGCACTTCGCAAAGGAGATCCAGGAGCTGATGGGAGAGCTTAAAAATTAAGCGGTGGATAAGCTGTTAATTAAACGTCTTGTTTATGGTGGATAAAAAGTGGATTTCCAAAAAAGGGAAAACAAAAAAATATAATCCACACCGTCCACTTTTTGCGCACCGATTTTCCACCCCGAAAATTTTGGTAAAGAGTCCTATATTTCCCTTTCTTCATAAGAGAATTTGGAGTTTTCCCGATTTTCCACCGTCCCTGATACTACCCCTTCTTTTTCCCTTATTCCTTTCCTTTTCTTTTCGTTTTCGCAAATAAACGCAGATCAAAATTTAAATAAGCCTCTGAGCCGAAAGGAGCATACAATGAAAATCGTTTTCTCAAAGCAAAGCCTGATGGAAAAGCTCGTTCCCACGATGAGCACGGTTTCCGGAAAAAATACCATTACCTCGATTGAAGGAATCCTGATCGAAACGGTCGGGGAAAATACGGTACGTCTTTCTTCTTATGATATGAACAAGGGAATCCGTACCACGACCGAAGCGGTTGCAGTGATTGAGGAAGGAAGCTATATCATCAACGCGCAGAGGCTTTTTCAGATCGTTAAGCTTCTTGGAGAGGATGAGATCACGCTTGAGGTCGATGGAAAGCTGAACGTAACCATCTCCTCGGGCAATTCCAGCTTCTCTCTGTTTGCCTTGAACGGCTCGGATTTTCCGAATCTTCCCGAGCTGACGGGAGATAAGGGATTTTCGGTAAGCTCCTCGGTTTTAAAGACGATGATCTCAAAGGTTCTTCATTCTGTTGCCGAGCAGGATAACAGACAGATGCTCTGCGGCGCTTACTTCGTTATTGAAAACAGTCAGATGGAGATCGTTTCCTGCGACGGATATACGCTTTCGCGCTGCATTGTCGAAAGCGAGATCAACGATATCGGTCGCGTTGCCAGCACGAAATTTTCCTTTATTATTCCGGGGCATGCTCTCTCTGAGCTGATCCGTATCCTTCCCGATAAGGACGAGCCGGTCTCGATCTATCTTTCGAGAAAGCACGCGATCGCCGAGATGAACGGCATCACCTTCTTTACGAGAATGATTGATAGCGAATACATCGATTATCATCGCATTCTTCCGAAGGAGCAGAGCATCTTCGTCAAGATCAACCGCGCAAGATTCCTTGAGGGTCTTGAGAGAGCAAATCTCGTTGCCGAGGAGAAGATCCAGGGAAGCGGAAAGAGCTACGTCCGTCTTTCTATTTCTGAAAACAATTTCTCTCTTTCCTCAAATTCTGTGAACGGAAACGTCTTTGATACCATGACCTGCGAGCACAAGGGAGACGATATCACGATCGGCTTTAATTGCCGTTTTCTGATCAACAGCGTTCGTGCCACCGAGGGAGAGGAGCTTTTGATCACTTTGAAATCCCCGACGCAGTCGATTACGGTTGAGCCTGCCGAGCAGAAGGAGAACTTCAGTAGCTTCTATATGATTCTGCCGGTTCGTATGACCGAATGATCCTAAATCGCCTTCGGGTTGAAAATTACAGGAATATTTCTTTTGCGGATCTTTCGTTTGATAGCGGCGTAAATCTCCTGTTCGGAGAGAATGCGCAGGGAAAGACCAACGCCCTTGAATGCATCTATTCCTTTGCGAGAGGAAAAAGCTTTCGCTCGGCAAAGGATGAGGAGCTCGTTCGGTTCGGAGAAAAGGGATTTTCAAGCGAGATTACCTTTTCGGACCGCGAAAGAGAGCAAACGCTTTCCTATTGCTATTACGGCGGGGAAAGAAAAAGACTCCGCAACGGCGTTACACTCTCTAAGCAGACCGAGATGATCGGGCATTTCAGAGCCGTTCTCTTTTACCCAGAGCATCTTCAGCTGATCAAGGGCGGACCGTCTGAAAGAAGAAGCTTTTTGAATATTGCGATCTCGCAGTGCTATCCGGCATATCTGAAGCTTTACGGAGATTACAGCCGAATTCTTGAAAACCGTAACTGTCTTTTAAAGCTCTCGCAAAAGGGGCTTTCGATCGATAAGAACGAGCTTGAAATTTGGAGCGATGCGCTCGCCTCAGTTGCCGCTTCTATCTGGATCTACCGAAAGAGCTATATTGAAAGACTCACTCAGTTTGCATCCCCCCTTCTCTCGGATATCTCGGGGAAAAAGGAAGCGCTTTCGCTCTCCTACGAAAGCGACGTTTCGGGAGAAAACGAAAAGGAGATCAGAGAGGCGTACCGCTTGCTTTTCAGAGAAAATCTGATGAAGGAGATCTCCTTGGGCTGCTCTCTTTACGGGATCCACCGAGACGATCTCAACGTTCTGATTAACGGTATCAGTGCAAGAAGCTTTGCCTCTCAAGGGCAGCAGCGGTCGATCGTTCTTTCTCTGAAGCTTGCAGAGGGCGAACTCTCAAGGAGCCTGACGGGGGAATATCCCGTGTTTCTCTTTGACGATGTGCTAAGCGAGCTTGACGAGTATCGCCGATCATACGTTTTATCAGATCCGGGTGAGCGCCAGTTCATCGTAACCGCATGTGAGGATTCGGGCTTTGACCTAAGCTTGGTTCATACGACGCTCGTTTCCGCCGGTTCCTTTCGGAAGAAGGAGTGAGGTATGTTTTTACATATCGGAAACGGCGTTTCGGTACGCCAAAGGGATATTATAGGAATCTTTGATCTTGATACGGCAACGGTTTCTGCGGAAACCAAGCGTTTTTTAAGAAGCTCTGAGAAAAAAGGACTTCTTGAGGACGTAGCAAACGGAGAAATTCCGAGAAGCTTTCTGTTGCTTGATCAAAAAAAGGACAGCTCCGAAAAAGGGAGCTATCAGCTAAAGCTTTCACTGATCTCAAGTGCCGCATTGAAATTAAGGCTACTGAGACTCTCAGAGGATGCGGACGAATAGCCGAAATCAGAAAGGAAAGGTCAGAAAAGATGGAAAATCGAATCGATGTCAACGAGGATCTTGCGCTTGAGGAAAAGGCTCTTGAGAATCCTTCCTCGGAAGAAAAAAATTATGAGGATGAGCAGATCCGCGTTTTGGAGGGCCTTGAGGCTGTTCGAAAGCGTCCCGGTATGTATATCGGTACCACCTCGATCGGAGGTCTTCACCATCTCGTATACGAGATCGTTGATAACGCCATTGACGAGGTACAATCGGGAATCTGCGATACTGTTTTTGTTACGATCAATGCGGACAACAGCGTGACGGTTCAGGATAACGGACGAGGCATCCCCGGAGGTATTAACCCCCAAACCGGACTTCCGACGCTTGAGGTTGTTTATACCAAGCTTCATTCGGGCGGAAAGTTCGGCGACGGCGGATATAAGGTGGCAGGCGGTCTGCACGGCGTCGGTGCCGCCGTTACCAACGCCCTTTCCGAGTGGATGGAGGTAGAGACCTGCCATTCCGGAAAGAGATACACCGAGCGCTTTGCACGCGGTCAGGTCGATCGAGAGTTTGCTTTTGAAGGGGAGACCGATCAGCACGGCGTGAAGGTTACCTTCAAGCCCGACCCTGAGATCTTTGAGGAAACGGTTTTTGATTACGATATTCTTCTCAATCGCATGCGCGAGCAGGCGTTTTTGAATGCAGGCGTCAAAATCATTCTCTCAGACGTGCGTCCCGAGATGGAAAGAAGCGAGGAGCTTCATTATGAGGGTGGAATTGCAAGCTACGTGGATTATCTCAATACCCTAAAGCATTGCGAGCGCATCCATCCCGATATCATTTATATGAGAAGCGGTCTTGATCTTCCTTCAGCTGAGGTCGCGATCCAGTATAACGACAGCTACAACGAAACAGTCATCTCGTTTGCCAACAGCATGACGACGATTGAGGGCGGTACGCACGAGACAGGCTTCCGCGCCGCTCTGACGAAGGTTCTTAACGATTACGCAAGAAAGATCGGCGCTCTCAAGGCGACGGATAAAAATCTTTCGGGCGAGGACGTTCGTGAGGGAATCACCGCCGTTATCAGCATCAAGATGGAGGATGCGCAGTTTGAGAGCCAGACCAAGTCTAAGCTCGGAAACTCTGAGATCCGCACCCTCGTTGAAAACCTGATGAACCGAAAGCTGACCGAGTATTTTGAGGAGAACCCTGCATCGGGTAAGCTGATCATTGAAAAGGCGCTTGCCGCATCCCGCGCAAGAGAGGCGGCAAGAAAGGCAAGAGAGCTGACCAGACGTAAATCGGTCCTTGAGAGCTCGACCCTTCCCGGAAAGCTTGCAGACTGTCAGGAGAGAAGAAGTGAGCTGACCGAGCTTTACCTCGTTGAGGGAGATTCGGCAGGAGGCTCGGCAAAGGATGGAAGAGACAGCCGCTTCCAGGCGATCCTTCCCCTTCGCGGTAAGGTTCTGAACGTTGAAAAGAGCCGTCTTGACAAGGTCTATTCGAACCAGTCTCTGATCCCGATCATTCAAGCGCTTGGTTGCGGCATCGGAGAGGATTTCAATATTGAAAAGCTCAGGTACGGAAAGATCATTATCATGGCGGATGCCGACGTTGACGGCTCGCATATCCGAATCCTTCTTCTGACCTTCTTCTTCCGTCATATGAGAAAGCTGATCGAGGACGGTCATATTTACCTCGCACAGCCTCCGCTTTATAAGGTGCATCGCGGAAAGATCGTGAAGTACGCCTTTAACGAGGCAGAAAAGGATGCCATCATTGCCGAGCTTGGCGGCTCGGCTGAGGCAGAGCGCTATAAGGGACTTGGTGAGATGGATCCCGAGCAGCTTTGGGAGACGACGATGGATCCCACCTACCGTACGCTACTAAAGGTCGAGATCAACGATGCGATCGCCTGCGACGAGGCGTTCTCGATTCTCATGGGCGATCAGGTCGAGCCCCGCCGTCTGTTCATCGAGCAGAACGCGAAGTTCGCAACCAACCTGGATATCTAAAGGGGGAAGCCGTTTATGGAAAAGAAAATGACGGGAGATATCTCTTATCCCGAACAGAAGATCGCGAAACGAAATATGGAAAAGGAGCTGAAAAACTCCTTTATCGAGTATTCGATGAGCGTTATCACGAGCCGCGCGCTTCCCGACGTCCGAGATGGAATGAAGCCGGGTCAAAGGCGTATCCTTTACGCGATGTACGAGGATCGTCTGACCTACGATAAGCCCTTCCGTAAATCGGCAACCACAGTCGGTAACGTGCTCGGTCGGTACCATCCGCACGGAGATGCCGCGGTCTATCAGACGATGGTCCGTATGGCACAGCCCTTTTCGCTTCGCTATCCTCTGATCGAGGGACACGGTAACTTCGGTAATATCGACGGTGACGGAGCCGCCGCCTACCGATACACCGAGGCGAGAATGGCAAAGCTTGCCGATCAGATGATGTCGGATATTGAAAAGAACGTCGTCAATTTCCGTCCGAACTTTGATAACTCGAGAAAGGAGCCCGAGGTTCTTCCCTCGCGCTTCCCGAACCTGCTCGTCAACGGCTCTGTCGGTATTGCCGTCGGTATGGCAACCAATATTCCTCCGCATAACCTAAGCGAGGTCATTGACGGAATCGTCTACCGTATGGATCATCCCGATTGCTCGGTCAGCGAGCTGATGGAATGCATCAAGGGTCCCGATTTCCCGACTGCGGGCATCATTTACGGCTCGCGCGGAATGCTCGACGCCTATACGACGGGTAAGGGACGGGTGCTTGTCCGCGCCCGCGCCAAAATCGAGGAGGAAAACCGCCGCATCATCGTTACCGAAATTCCCTACGCCGTAAATAAAAGCCTTCTCGTTGAGGGAATTGCAAATCTCGTTAACGATAAGAAGATCGAGGGAATCACCGATATTCGCGACGAGTCGGGCCGCGCCGGAATGCGGATCGTGATCGAATACCGCCGCGACGCCAACGCAGAGGTCATTTTGAATCAGCTCTATAAGTATTCGCAGCTGCAGGAGACCTTTGCCGTCAATATGCTGGTTCTTGTCGGCGGAGAGCCTCGTATCCTCTCGCTTCCCGAGATCCTTGATCAGTATATTACTTATCAGGAGGGGATCATCGTCCGCCGCACGCAGTTTGATCTTGACCGCGCGCAAAGGGAGATGCATATCTTCGAGGGCTATAAGATCGCCATTGACCATATCGAGGAGATCATCAATACCATCAGACGAAGCGAGTCGATTCCCGACGCCAAGGCAAGGATGATAGAGAAATTTTCTCTGACCGATCCTCAGGCGCAGGCGATCGTTGAGATGCCCCTCGGACGCCTTTCGGGTATGGAGAGGCAGAAGGTGGAGGAAAGGATCCTCAAGCTAACCGCGCAGGTCAACGATCTGAAGGATATCCTTGCCGATATCGGCCGCGTTCGCGAGATCGTCAAGAGTGAGCTTTATATCATGAAGGATAAGTTTGGGGACGAGCGCCGCACCGAGCTTGTCGAGGCAAGTGACGATATCGACATTGAGGATCTGATTCCGCGCCATACCTGCGTCATCACGACGACCGAAAGCGGATATATCAAGCGTCAGCCCGCCGACACCTATTCGGCACAGAACAGAGGCGGCAAGGGCATGATCGGAATGAAAACGAAGGAGGAGGATTACGTTGATAACGTGATCATTACCTCGAGCCATTCGCTTCTGATGTTCTTCACGAGCGCGGGCCGCGTCTATACCAAAAAGGCGTACCGTATTCCCGAGGCGTCCCGTACCGCAAAGGGCTCGAATATCGTCAATATCCTCGAGCTTGGCGAAAACGAGAAGATCACCTCGATCATCAGCGTTGACGAGTTCTGCGAGAATGAGTATCTTGTGATGGTCACCAAGCGCGGCGTCATCAAAAAGACCCGCATTATGGAGTATGAGTACCAGAGAAGATCGGGTAAGATCGCGCTTTCGCTCGACGAGGGCGACGAGCTTCTCTTCGTGCGCCGTACCGATGGAAACGGCGAGCTTATCATTGCAACGAGAAACGGTTATGCCGTCAAATTCCGCGAGGATACCGTTCGTGCAATGGGAAGAGGCGCAAGAGGCGTTCGCGGTATTTCTCTCGGAGAAGACGATCTCGTCGTCGGCGTTGCGCTCGTTGAGGAGAACAAGAAGCTTGTTACGATCACCGAGGGCGGCTTTGGAAAGCAGACTGAATACGGGGAGTTCCGCCTGATGATGCATCGCGGCGGAAAGGGCGTCAAGTGTCATAATATCACCGAAAAGACCGGCAAGCTCTGCGCGATCACCTCGGTTGAGGAAAACGACGATCTGATCATGATCACAAACGACGGAACCATCATCCGTATTCCGATCTCCGGAATTCCGGTCTATTCGAGAAGCGCCGGCGGCGTTATCGTTATGCGTCTTTCCGAGGGCTCGAGCATCGTCAATATTGCTCGCATCGCCTACGAGGAGCCGAAGGCAGATCAGCCGGCAGAGGCTGTGGCTGCATCTGAGGGTGAAGAGGCTTCACAGCCCGAGTCTGCCGACGAGGTAAAGGAGCCTATCGAAGAAGGGAAGGAAAATGAAGAAGCGTAAGCTGATTTTTCCTCTGATCCTCCTTCTTTGCGTGAGTATTCTTCTGCTCTTCTCCTGTGCGGAAAAGGACGTAATTCACGACGAGGGTGAGATTCTTTCGGCAGCGGAGGATCTGATCTCCGAGTCGGTCCTATGGAACCGCATTTTCTATATCGAGGGGCTTTTGCCCCTTGAAGGCGGAAGGAGCTACGGAGACTACAGAGAGGTCGATCCCGCCTATCTTTCCGAGATCGGACTTTCGAGCGTTGCCGAGATTGTTGCATACGGCGAGAGGATCTATAGCGAATCGATGATGGCTCTCTTTAAAGAGACGATGTTCAGCGCCATCAAAACCGACGTGGGAGGAGTTTCCTCCCCCGCCGTTTGTATCGATTATACCGAGCGGATCGACGGAACCGAGCGCTTTCTTTGCGTGATGGTCGATCCGAGCGAATCGCCGCGCTTTCATGCGCCCGCGCTTGAATACTTTTTTGATACGATGCAGATCGAATACAACCGAAACGGGAGAGCAAGCGTCTCGGTATCTGTACGAAGGATAGAGGACGGGGCTCTCTCAAGCATCAAGGTTACTCTCGTGCTTGAAAACGAGGTCTGGCTTCTTGATTCGTACACCGCTTTTGCGGATTTTCCGGGCGAGCAATCTTAAGTTCAGGGGGAAAGGAGAAGTCTATGCGCTTTTGTGAAAAGCTGATCCTTTTAAGAAAGAGAAAAGGGATGACCCAGACTGAATTTTCAAGGGCGGTCGGTGTCTCTCGGCAGTCGGTTTACAAATGGGAAAGCGGACAGTCCTATCCCGAGGCGGAAAAGCTGCTTGAGCTTCGTCGTCTGTTTGGCATCTCCATCGATATTCTTCTTGATGAGAGCGCCTCCCTTCCCTTCATTTTAAGTGAAGAAGCACATATTGAATATCAGGTAAAACAAGAAAAAATAACAACGCCCCCCGAACCTGTGAAGCCGGAGTCGGCGCCCGCCCAGGTCCAAAGGGCACAGCCGACAATCAAAAAAGAGGTCGAGCCTCCAAGGGAGGAGATTCGTCGGGTTGATTTGAGACGTACGGTTTCCACCCCTGTTTCACTTCCCAAAAAGACGAAAAAGCCAAGCACCTTGAAAGAGATCGTCAGTACGTTTTTCCCGAAGCGCCGCTTCTGATTTCTTTCTCTTGCCGTATAACGAAGCCCTTTGCAGTCGATACTTTCCGGTAGAGATGTCATCTTTTACCGAAAGGAAGCGTATATGGTTAAGGGCTGTGAGAAAAGAGTCGTGCATCTGAAAAACACCGACAGCGAGGTGTTTGAGCAGGCGTTTTTCGTCCTGAAGGATGCCAAAACCGAAAAACCCCCCTCACGTCTTGAGATGGTGAGGGAGGCAAACCGCATCTTAAATGAGAATATGACCCTCGAGGGGATCCGTTGTGAGCCGTCGGAGCCCTGTCTTCACGCATGGCAGGCATGCCTGTTCTTCCTTCTTGGAGTCGGCGTTGCCGGCGCGCTTTTCGCGCTCGTTTTTTGCCTGATCTGAAAGAGGTACTGTTTTCGGCTCGTTTTACAGAAAGGATTTCTATGCCAAAAACACAAAAGGAACGGCAGCCGTCCGATTCCAAAATGAAAAGGGAAGAGAAAAAGAAAAAGCCCTTTTTTGAGGACGGGATGCGCAAGAAGGGAAAGCCCGGCGCTTCTCCCCAAAGAAAAAAGGAAAAGGGCAAGGGAAAGGCGATCGAGCCTGCCTGTACCGCCGCCTCTGTCCCCGCCCGTCAAAAAGCGGCAAGAGGAAGACGTCCCTTTGAAAATAAGGAGAGACGTCAGGGCAAGGCAGGCGGGACCCTGCGCGTGATTCCTCTCGGAGGACTCGGCGAGATCGGAAAGAACATGACGGTCATCGAATATGAGGAGGATATCCTCATCGTCGATGCGGGACTTTCCTTCCCCGACGAGGAGATGCCGGGAGTTGACCTTGTCATTCCCGACGTTTCGTATCTCGTTAAAAACGCCGAGCGCGTGCGCGGAATTCTGATCACGCACGGACACGAGGATCATATCGGCGGCATTCCCTACGTTTTGCAGTCGCTGAATGTACCGATCTATGGGACGCGCCTTGCTCTCGGGATCCTTGAGAATAAGCTTTCGGAGACCTCGCTTCCCTTCCGTCCCCGCCTGATATCGGTTGAGGCGGGCGACGTCGTTTCGCTCGGCGCGCTTTCCGCCGAGTTCATTCACGTGAACCATTCGATTGCCGACGCTTGCAGTATTGCGATCTACACGCCGCTCGGTACGGTGTTCTGCACGGGCGACTTTAAGCTTGACGTTTCTCCGATCGACGGGCGTCTGATGGATCTGACAAGGATCGGTCAGATCGGAGGCGAGGGCGTTCTTCTGATGCTCGGCGAATCGACAAACGCCGAGCGCGCGGGCTTTACCCCCTCTGAGCGAACGGTCGGACTTTCACTTGACCGCATCTTCATGACGAATCCCGACAAGCGTCTTGTGATCGCCACCTTCTCGTCGAACGTTCATCGCGTACAGCAGATCATCAATGCCAGCGCCAAGTACGGCCGCCGTGTAGCGATCGTCGGACGGAGCATGGTCAACGTCGTCGGGGCGGCTGTATCCCTCGGATACATGGATGTTCCCGAGGGAGTTTTGATCGATCTTGCCGATATTCGTCGGTATAAGCCCGAGCAGCTGACGATCGTCACGACCGGAAGCCAGGGCGAGCCGATGTCGGCGCTTTCGCGCATGGCATTTTCGGAGCACAATCAGGTGAAGCTCAGCACCTCGGATCTTGTGATTTTGAGTGCGAGCGCGATCCCCGGCAACGAGAAGCTTGTCGGAAAGGTCGTCAACGCGCTCATTAAGAACGGGATCAAGGTCGTAAACGATTCGGTTGCCGACGTGCACGTTTCGGGACACGCCTGCCGAGAGGAGCTGAAGCTGATGCTCGGGCTCGTTCGCCCGACCTACTTCATGCCTGTGCACGGAGAGGAGAGGCATCTCTACGCGCATAAGGAGATCGCCGAGTTCATGGGGATCGATCCTTCTCATATCTTCATTTCCCAGATCGGGCGCGTGCTTGAGATCGACTCGCGCGGGGCAAGGCTTGCAGGCACGGTCCCGTCGGGCAAGGTGCTCGTTGACGGCTCGGGCGTCGGGGACGTCGGCTCGGTCGTTTTGCGCGACCGTAAGCTGCTGGCTCAAGACGGGCTTATCGTCGTCGTCACGACGGTTGATCCGGTTGACCGCTCGATCCTCTCGGGTCCCGACATCGTTTCGCGCGGATTCGTTTACGTGCGCGATAATGAGGAAATGATGTGCGAGGCACGAAAAATAGCCACCGACTGCATCAACCGCTGCCTTGAAAACGACAGCACCGATTGGATGCAGCTCAAGGGCGCTCTTCGCGACGAGCTTTCCCGCTATTTCTTTAAGGTTACCAAGCGTAAGCCGATGATCCTTCCCGTGATGATGGATATTTGAGAGGAGTCTTTACGATGAAAAAGGTCACAAAGGCGATCATCCCTGCCGCCGGGCTCGGAACGCGGATGCTTCCGATCTCGCACGCCGTTCCGAAGGAGGCGCTTCCGATCGTGGATCTTCCCGCGATCAGCTATCTCGTCCGCGAGGCGGTCGAGAGCGGAATCACCGATATTCTTATCGTGACGGGTCGCGACAAGGATGCGATCGAGGACTTTTTCGATTATTCCCCCGAATACGATGCGGCTCTGCTCGGCAAGGGTAGGACCAAGGAGGTCGACCGTCTGCATGAGCTTGCCGATATGGCGAATCTGTATTTTATCCGTCAGAAAACGGCAAAGGGTCTTGGTCACGCGGTCGGCCGCGCGCGGAGCTTCGTCGGGGACGAGCCCTTTGCGGTCCTTTACGGCGACGATCTCGTTTTTTCGAAAACGCCGGTCTGCCGACAGATGATCGACGCCTATGAGAAATACGGGCGTGCCGTCGTCGGCGTTAAGCCCGTTACCCCCGAGCAGCTCTCGAAATACTGCTCTCTGAAGGTCGAGCCGATCGCGGGGAGCGAGAACGCATATTTCTGCGACGATATGATCGAGAAGCCCAAAAAGGGGCAGGAGTATTCAAATCTCTCGATTCTCGGACGGGTTTTGCTCGAGCCGTCGATATTTGACGTGATCGAGCAGCTTGAGCCGGGCGCAGGCGGTGAGATCCAGCTGACCGATGCGATGGCAGAGGTCGCTCGCACAAGGGGCGTCACGGCACTCGAGTTTGAGGGAACGAGATACGATCTCGGCTCTAAGCTCGGATGGATGATGGCAAACGTTACGCGCGCCGCAGAGCACGAGGAGATCGGAGAGGAGTTTCGCGCATTCCTGAAGGATTTTTGCGAGAAGCTGAAATGATCTCGGTCACAAGCGCAGACGAAAGGGATCTTCCCTTTCTTTACATAACTGAGGCCTCGGTTTTTTCGGACGCTTGGAGCGAGGGAGCCATAAGGGGGCATCTTTTGTCCGAGCATACGCTTTCCCTGATCGCAAGGGAGGGCGATACCCCCCTTGGGTACCTGCTTGCCTCGGTGCTCCCACCCGAGGGTGAGCTTTATCGCATTGCCGTTTGCCCTGCCGCTAGGCGCCGCGGCGTCGGAAGGCTTTTGCTTGACGAGCTTTTTCGTCTGGCAATCGAGCGGGGCGCTGAGAAAATCTATCTTGAGGTACGGGAGAGCAATCTTTCCGCGCGCGCACTGTACGGTTCGGTCGGCTTTGAGACGGTCGGGCTTCGAAAGAATTATTACCGCCGCCCCGACGAGAACGCGGCGGTCCTTGTGAAAGGGCTTGTATGATCATCATTGGCTTTGAAAGCTCCTGCGACGAGACCGCGGTTGCCGTTGTTGAGCGCAAGGAGAGCGGAGAGCTTCACATTCTGTCGAATATCGTTTCCTCGCAGGTGCCGATCCACCGCAAATACGGCGGCGTGGTGCCCGAGATCGCATCGCGGGCGCACGTGGAGGCGATCTCGGAGATTACCCACCGCGCGCTTTCGACGGCAGGGGTAACGGTAGAGGAGATCGATCTCGTTTCGGTGACCGATCATCCCGGGCTGATCGGTGCTCTGCTCGTTGCCGTCAATTTTGCAAAGGGCTTTGCTCTTGCAAGTAGTAAGCCTCTGGTCGGCGTCAGTCATATCAGAGGGCATATCGCCGCCTGCTATCTTGCAGGGAACGGCGAGGTGCCAAAGCCTCCTTTCCTGGCACTCGTGGTTTCGGGGGGACACACCTCGATCTATCGCGTGGCGTCCTATACCGAGGTTGAAGAGATCGGCGGAACGAGGGACGACGCCATGGGCGAGTCCTTTGATAAGATCGGCCGCATCATCGGGATCCCATACCCTGCGGGGGCGGGCTTTGACGCTCTTGCCGCCGAGGGGATGCGCCTTGCATGCGGAAAGGACGAGCCGTCGCTTTCGGAGTTCAGAGCCTCGGCCGCGGCAAAGGATCCGACCCTTACCCTTCCTTCCCCCGCCCTTGCGGGAGATACGCTTGACTTCTCCTTCTCGGGTCTGAAGACAGCCGCGATCAATCTTCTTCATCGAACCGAGCAACGGGGAGAGACGATAGAGCGCGAGCTGTTTGCGGCGGCGTATACCGCCGAGGCGGTCGAGGCGGTGGCAAAAAAGATCAGCCTTGCGCTCTCCCGATACGCGGGCGAGGGGCTTGCCGTTGCGGGGGGCGTTGCCGCCAACTCGCATCTGAGACGCAGGCTTGCCGAGGTGGCAAAGGAAAAGGGCGTGCCGCTTTTCATCCCTCCGCTTTCGCTTTGCGGCGACAATGCGGCGATGATCGCGGCGGCAGGCTACTATGAGTATCTCGCGGGGCATCTTGCGGACAGCTCTCTTTCGGCATCGGCTCTTGACGATCCCATTGGGACTTGATCGTCTGACATAAATTCAGAAAAAGCAGGAAAAAAGAAGTGGAACATATCGATAAGGTAGCAGGCACCTTTGGCAAACGCGGCGAGAGCGGAGAGCTTCTTCGCGGTAGCGTTTCGCCTGCCGTCATCCGTCGGCTTCCGCGCTATCACAGGTATCTCGGAGAGCTTCTTCGGAACAACCGGCTTCGGATCAGCTCCTCGGAGCTTTCGAAGATGATGAAGGTCACCGCCTCGCAGATCCGTCAGGATCTGAATTGCTTTGGCGGCTTTGGACAGCAGGGCTACGGCTATAACGTCAAGTACCTTCACGGCAAGATCAGCGAGCTTCTCGGCGTTTCGGCGGGGCTTGGCGCGATCGTTGTAGGTGCGGGAAATCTTGGGCGCGCGCTCGTTTCAAGCCATATGTTTGAAAGACGGGGCGTTACGCGCCTTGCGCTCTTTGACGTCGATCCCGCTCTGATCGGAAGCGAGATCTCGGGGCTTTCGGTGTACGCGCTTGAGCAGCTTGAGAGCTTTTGCGAGCAGAGTCGGCCCGATATTGCGGTTTTGACGACTCCCAAGGAGGCGGCGTACGAGGTTGCGGTCCGTCTTGCCAAGGCGGGGATCCGCGGGATCTGGAATTTCTCGAACATGGAGCTGCACCTGGAGGAGTATCCCGAGGTCATTATCCAGAATATCCATCTCGGCGATTCGCTGATGACCCTTTGCTATGAGATCGTCTCGTCTGCCGAGAGCAATCGACAAAGCGATGAAGAATAAGACGGTTTATTATGAAATTGAAGGCGAGCGCGGCGGCGCCATCCCCGCACTCGGCGGAAAAAATATTTTAAGAGAGGCGTCGGGAGACGATCTTCGCGTGCTTCTCGTGCTTCTCGAGCGTGGCGGAAGGGTGAGCGAAAGCGAGCTTTCGGATCTCGTCGGCTGCAGCGCTCGGCGCGTTTCGGCATCGATCGACTATTGGATCGAGGGAAAGATTCTGAAAAGGGTCGAGGACTCACATGGAGCCGGCGCGCCGCTTCGGTCGGCGTCTGAGCTTGCCGAGACGAGCGGCGAGGAGGTTGCCGAGATCGTTTCCCGCCGCGACCTCTCCGCTCTGATCGACGAGGCGCAGGCGATCTACGGAAAGGTCTTTAACACCTCTGAGATCGCGGTCATCGCGGGGCTGTCCGAGCAGCTTGAGCTTGAGGACGGGTACATCCTTCTTCTGCTTTCCTATTGCATTCGCCGCGGAAAGCGTTCTCTGCGCTATGCGGAAAAGACGGCGTTTTCCCTCTTTGAGGAAGGGATCGACAGTCTGCCGATGCTGGAGGAGCATATCCGCCGCCGCGAGCTTGCGGCATCGGGCATCGGCTCGCTTCGAAGGATGTTCGGCATCGGCGAGCGCGCCCTGACAAAGCGAGAGGAGGATGCCTTCACGCGTTGGCTTGCCGAGTGGGACTTTTCACTTGACTCGATCGGCATCGCATACGATATTACCGTCAATACCAGCGGAAAGGCATCGGTCGCCTACGCAGACAAGATCCTTATGAAGTGGTATGCGGCGGGATGCCGTACCGAGGAGCAGATCGACGCCTTCCTTGCAAGGGAAAAGGAGAGCTTTAAGCCGAAAACCCCCACCAAAAGGGAAGAAAAGCCGAAGGCAGACAAAATCGGAAGCTTTGACACCGACGAGTTTTTCCAAAAAGCACTTGAGAGGAGCTATGCTCCGAAGGAAAAGAGGTAGCCGATGGCATATAAGGTAGAAAATTACAGACTCGTGCGCGAGCGCTTTGAGGAAAAGCGCCGTCGTGCCGTAAGCGAGGCGGAGCTTCGCCGCGAGGAGCTTCACAGGCTCTGCCCCGAGATCGGCGTGATCGACGCGGCGCTTGCCAAGACCGGCATGAGGATCTTCACGGCGGCCTGCGGTGATGAGGATGGCTCAAAGGAGAGGATCGCGCGCATCCGCGCCGAAAACGAGCAGCTGCTCGCCGAGCGGCAGGCGTTGCTCGCGGCGCTCGGCTATCCGACCGATTATACCGACGCGCGCTACGAGTGCCCGAGATGCAAGGATAGCGGATTCGTCGATTGCCGTATGTGCGAATGTATGCACAAGGAGCTCGTCCTTGAGGGCTTCCGCTCCTCGGGGATCGGACGGCTGATCGACCGTCAGAGCTTTGACAACTTCTCCCTCGACTATTACCGTACGAGCGACGAGGACTATGCGCGGATGAAGGTCAATCTTGAGGCGGCAATTGAGTTTTCCGAAACCGCCCCCCCTGCATATGCCAATCTTTTGCTCTGCGGCTCGACCGGTCTTGGAAAGACCCATCTCTCGAGTGCGATCGCGCGCCGCGTGATCGAGCGGGGCTATGACGTCAGGTATGAGAGCGTGCAGAACGTGCTCTCCGATTTTGAGCACGACCGCTTCCGCTCGGGCTACGGTGCCGAGCATGACGCGCGCGGTCAGGTCTATCTTGACACAGAGCTTCTGATTCTTGACGATCTCGGGACCGAGATGACCAACAGCTTTACGGTTTCGGTGCTGTATCAGATTTTCAACACTCGCATCAACCGGGGTCTTCCGACGGTCATCAGCACCAACCTCACCCAGAGCGAGCTTCGCGAGCGCTATGGCGACCGCGTTGCCAGCCGCATCTTCGGGGAGTACCGTCCGCTTCTGTTTTGCGGCAGAGACGTTCGCTTTCAGAAGATCTGAGAAGCTTTAGATAGAGTACTTTCAAAAGCCCGCTTCTAACGCAAGGGCGTTAGAAGCGGGCTTTTCTTTTGCCTTTTTTGCTCTTATGCGAGAAAGAGCGGGCGCAGCTGCTTCCCTGCCATGGCGGCGGTCAGGCATTCGGGGATCAGCGAAAAATCGGCAACGAGCGAATAGGGCTTGGTGATGGGATCGTCCTGGCGCATCGGCACAAAGAAGGTCATTTTCCTCGTTAGCATCCGCGCGATATTCGAAAGGTTTGCCGACATCGAATCGTTTGAGGCAAGCGAAATCAACAGAGGTCGGTCAGAGCGAAGATGCGCCTTTGCCGCCATCGTGACGGTCGAGTCGGTGATGCCGCTCGCGATCTTGGCAAGGGTGTTGCCGGTGCAGGGGGAGATGATAAGCGCCTCAAGGGGCGTTTTGGGGCCGAGCGGCTCGGCGTCAACGATCCTTGTAACCGCCTTTTTTTGGCAGAGCGCCTCAACCTCATCCCGAAAGGCATCCGCCGCGTAAAAGCGCGTGTCGGTCGAGTAGACCGCCTCGCTCAGGATCGGCTGTACCGAGTAGCCGAGGGAGATCAGCTCACGAAGCTCGGAAATCGAGCGCGAGAGGGTACAAAAGGAGCCGCAAAAAGCATATCCGATCATGGTGTGTGCTTCCTTCATTTTTAGACGGCAGAGAGCTCCGTTTGGGTCGCTTCGGCAACGATCCTGCCTGCGCTTTTCGGAAAGCATTTTCCGGGAAGGCCCTGTGCAGAGAGGACGCGAAGCGAGCTGCCCTTTGGCAGAGGCGGAAGATTGTCGCTTCCCGAGGCAAGCTCAAGGAGCAGGGTATCCGCCTCAAGGTGAGAAAGGTGCGCTGTCGTCAGAAGCCTTGCAGGGGCGGTGTTCACAACGGCACGCACGGCTCCGAGCGCCCTCTCTGACGAGAGCTGTGAGACCGTTTTCGTCTCGACTCCGATCAGGGATGCCATCGCAAGGTCGCTTCCGCTTCTTGCAAAGACGGTCACCTCTGCGCCAAGGGACCGAAGCATGCGCACAAGAAACTTTCCGATGCGACCGAAGCCAAGGACGGCGATGCCCGTTCTGTGAAGGCAGACGGGGAGCTCGCGAAGAAGGATCCCGAGCGCGGCTTGCGCCGTCAGGTAGGCGTTTTGCAGAACGAAGGACTCGCTGTTGAGATAATCAAAGGTTCTGATCCCAAGCTCCCTTGCCGAGGCGACGAGAGAGGCGCTGAGGTTTCCTCCGAGGATAAGCGATCCCGACCGAAGCCACGGCAAAAGCGCGCTCGGGGAGAGCCCCTCGGTTCCTCGGATCGCGCCGCCTCGATCGGCGGCGGGAATCGGAAGAAGGATCGCGTCGGCACTGTGTGCCGCCTCCTCGGCATCCTCCCCGATCTCTACCCCGAGGGGTGGCGCGGCCGAGGAGATCGCCTTTACCGTATGCCCCGCCAAAGCAAGAAGCTCTGCGGCGTAGACCTGCCTAAGATCGCCCCCAATGACAGTCAGATTCATGCCTTGCCTCCTTCGCGGGTCTTTTTTCTCTCTGCCTATAGCATCCTATGCAACGGCTCGCCCGACGGTGAAAAAAGCCGCCCCCGTGCGATTTCTCGCACGAAGGGCGGCTTTGCGGTTTGCTTTTTAGAATCAGATCTCGGGAAGGTCGATCTCGATCTCGCGGCCAAGCTCCGAGGACTTGGAGATGCCGTCGAGGATCGCCTGGTTGTAAAGGATCTGGCTCGAGGGAACGGGAGAGGGCGTACCGTTCTTGCAAGCGTCAAGGAAGGAACGCATCTTCTTATCCCAGAGCGTGGGAGAGCCGGGCTTTGCTTCGATCAGCGGGACCTCGGTGCAGACCTGGTTTCCGGCAACCTCGGAATAGATCTTCAGAGGCTTATCGAACGAGCCGTTCCAGCAGTCGGTCGAGGGGATACGCAGGCTTCCCTTGGTACCCATGATGATCGAGTCACCGGGAGTGTCGAGGTTCATCGCCCATGCGATACGGAAGTCGAGGATGATGCCGCCCTCAAGACGAACGAAGGCTGCGGCAAAATCGTCAACACCGAACTTCTCGGCATACTCGGGGTGTCCGAGCCTTACGTAATTGCAGTAGTTGGGATCCTTTCCGAAGAAGTCGGACTTATAGCCCGAAACGGTCAGGGGCTTCGGATAGCCGATTGCGTTCAGGACGCAGTCGAGCGAATAGCATCCGATATCGCCGAGAGCACCGAGACCGCCGGTCTCCTTCTCGATGAAGGTGGTTCCGAAGGGAGTCGGAATTCCGCGGCGGCGGCCGCCACCGGTCTGGATGTAGTAGATCTTACCGAGAACGCCCGACTGGACGATCTTCTTGATCATCTGCATGTTCTCGTCAAAGCGAGGCTGGAAGCCGATCGAAAGAACCTTACCGCTCTTCTTCTCGGCGCGCATGATCTCGATCGCCTCCTCGGTGGTCACGCACATCGGCTTCTCAAGCAGAACGTGAAGACCTGCGTTCAGAGCGTCGATCGCGCAGGGAGCGTGCTGGCAGTTGTAGGTGCAGATGCAGACGGCGTCGAGGTTCAGGCTCTTGTCCGCGAGCATCTCCTTGTGAGAGGCGTAGTCGGTCTTGACGTCGGTCAGATCGGTTTCCTTCTCAAAGAATGCCTTTGCCTTTCCGGGGATGAGGTCGCATCCTGCAACGATCTCAACGTCGGGCTGCTTAAGCATGCTGTAGACGTGAGACTCTGCGATCCATCCGGTACCGATGATACCGATGCGGATCTTCTTGGACGCGTCAACCGCAGTCTCTGCCTTGGTTGCGGTTGCGAACACGTTCATATTTTCCTCAGCGTTCACTTTTGCCATGGTGTATGTCCTCCGTGTAATAATTTTTCTTATTAGGGTAAAATTCCCTATCCAAGGTCATTGTAACAGATTTTTCGGCGGAAGTAAATAGCTTTTCGCAAAAAAGTGGATTGGATTTTCAAAAATTAAGCCTCCCCCACGGCGCCTTCCTCCCGAACGCGGTCGCCCTCGGCGAGATAGCGCTTTGCCTGGGTTGAGAAAAGCTCAAAGTAGCGTCCGCGGAGCTCCATCAGCTCGTTGTGCGTTCCCTGCTCGATGACCTCTCCCCCTGCCAAAACGACGATCTTGGAGGCAACGGTTGCGCTTGAGAGCCTGTGCGAAACGAAGATGGTGGTCTTCCCCTGACGCAGGCGATCGAATTGACTAAAGATCTCCTGCTCGGCGATCGGGTCGAGCGACGCCGTCGGCTCGTCAAGGATCAGAACGTCCGAGGTGCTGTAAAAGGCGCGGGCGATGGCAAGCTTCTGCCACTGACCGCCCGAGAGCTCGGTCCCCTCCTTGTCGAAGATGCGCATCAGAAGGGTTTCGTATTTGCTTGGAAGGCTCTCGATATAGCCGTCGACGCCTGCCTCGCTTGCCGCACGCCTGATCTCCTCCGAGGACTTTTCGCGGTGAATATCTCCAAAGCGGACGTTGTCCTCAACCGAAACGGCGTATCTGCCGAAGTCCTGGAAGATGATGCCGAACATCCGATAGAGATCCTTTGGGTCATAGTCGCAGAGGTCATGTCCGTCGAGAAGGATCTGACCCTCGGTCGGATCGTAAAGGCGGGTCAGAAGCTTGATGAGCGTCGTTTTTCCGGCACCGTTGAGTCCGACGAGAACGACCGTCTCTCCCGGGGCAAAGCGCAGGTTCACGTTTCGGATCACGTCGCGGTCGGCGCCGGGATAGCGGAAGCTGACGTTGACAAATTCGAGCGTGTGTCCCTCTCCGTGTGCCACGGGGACGGGGGTTTTTTGACGGCAGGAGACGCTTGGCTTCTCTTTCAAGAAAACGATGAGGTTGTCGATGAACAGCGTTCCCTCATAGATGCTTGCCGACGAGGAGATCAGAGTACCGACGTCGTTTGCGATCGAGTTCAGAGAGCCGGTATAGAGCGAATAGTCACCGATCATGAATCTTCCGGTAAAGACGCCGAGCGCAACGTATCCGTAGCAAAGGCAGTTGACGGCAGCCGAGAGGATCGCGAAAAAGACGTGCCAAAACCCTTCTGCAACGATCAGGCGGCGAAGACCCTTGAAATAGCGGCGGAAGACCGATTCGTAGGAATCGACGAAATGCCCCGAGAGGTCGAACATACGGATCTCCTTGACGACGTCCTTATTGACGAGGACGTCCGAGTAGTAGTTCATCTCTCTGCGGTCGCGCGAGCGGAAGCGCATATAGGCGAAGTGCTTACGGCGGTAGATGAAGTTGACGAGCGCCGACGGGAAGGTGACGGCAAGGATGGCAAGCGCGGCGAGCGGCATATCGGTCGAGAGGATCGCGACGTACCCCGCAAAGCTGATGACCGTACTGATGATCGAGAAGCTTGACGAGAGGATCTGGATCGGTCGGGTCCCCGCCTCGCGGTTGGCATTCTCAAGCTTTTCGTAAAACTCGGGCATATCAAAGGAGGCGATATCAACGGTTGCCGCCTTTTCCATGATGATCGTTTTCACGCGGCGGACGACCAGCTCCCCCGCGATGCGCGTAACGGCGTGGTTGATGCGGCTGATGATCTGGTTCAGGATCCGATAGGTGAAAAGGAAGATGAGCAAAAACATCGCGGTCGATCCGATAAAGCTCTCTGCCAGCGCCGCGATATCGGCGGCGATTCCGCTTGCGCTGTCGGCGGCCTGCTTTGCGATGACCTTCTGAAGCTCGTTTAAGATCCTTTGGGAGAGAAGCGAGCCGACGATCGGCATCACGCCCTGGAAGAGCGAGATGAAGCTCATGATGAAAAGGATCCACGGCCCGGTTTGCCAGACAAGACGGATGATGTACGAGAGGCGGAAGAAAAATCCTCCGATCAGCTCGCCGAGAAAGCGCGGAATATCCGAGATCCCGCTCGGCGGCGGTACCATATGAACGCGAGGGGCGTCGCGGCGATCCCCCCCGTTTTTTCCCCCGGGGTGGCGGGGTTCTGTCGTTGGCGTCATGCGGAAGTTCCTCCTCTTTGTCGGAAAGGGGGGGCTTGACGGGGCCTCCTCCGATGATAGAAAGCGGGATAAAGAGCGATCAGAGCTCGTCCTCCGAGAAGCTGATGCGTCGGATCGCAAGGGCTTTTCCGCTCGTTTCGTCAAGGTCGACGATGGCGGCGTTCGCAACGATCGGACCCGTTGCCTCGGCGTAGGGGATGCGAATATGCGTGCGGCTTCGCTTGATCATCACGTGCGGCGCAACGCCGAGAATCCCCCCCGACGGGCCGCACATGCCAACGTCCGAAAGATAGGCGGTTCCGCATGGCAGGATCTGCTCGTCTGCCGTCTGAACGTGCGTATGCGTTCCGATGACCGCAGAGATGCGGCCGTCGAGCGCATGGGCAACCGTTAGCTTTTCGCCGGTTGCTTCGGCGTGCAGATCGACGAGCGAGAGATCGTATCTCCCCTCCTCGCGCGCGAGCACGCGTTCTATCAAAGGAAGGGGGTCGGCAAGCCCCGGCTCCATATAGACGGTGCCGAGCGCCGAGATGACGAGAATGCGCGCCGAGCCGATCGGCAGGATGCTGTAGCCGCAGCCGGGTGCCTCGTCGGGATAATTGAGAGGGCGAAGGACCGCGCCGCCCTCCTCGAGCTTGCGGTAGATCGATCGGGTCTGCAGGGTGTGGTTTCCGCCCGTGATGCAGTCGGCGCCGCCCGAGAGAAGCGCCTCCGCCGCCTCGTCCGAGATGCCGCCGAGGAAGGAGGCGTTCTCGCCGTTGACGATAACGAAATCGACCTCAAGGCGGCGTCTGACCGACCAAAGGCTTTTTGCGAGAAAGTCGGCGGCACGCGGAGCGATGACGTCACCGATAAAAAGGACTCTTAGCATGGGGATTCCTTTCCGAGCTTTTGAAAAAGCGGAATCAAACATTCGGTTCTACGCCGCTTGTCCGATTCCGCTTTCCTTGCGTGCTTGAGTTCGGGTGCTTATTTTGCGAAGTCGGTATAACGGCTTTCGCGGATGACGTTGACCTTGATCTGCCCGGGATACTCGAGCTCGCCCTCGATCTTCTTTGCGATATCGTGGGCAAGGATCTTCATCTGATCGTCGCTGATCTCCTCAGGCTTGACGATCACGCGGACCTCGCGACCTGCCTGGATCGCAAAGGTTTTCTCAACACCCTTGAATTCGCCCGAGATCTCCTCGAGCTTCTGCAGACGCTTGATATAGTTCTCGACGTTCTCGCGGCGCGCGCCGGGACGGGCGGCGGAGATGGCGTCGGCTGCCTGCACGATGAGTGCGATCACGCTCTTTGCCTCAACGTCGCCGTGATGCGCCTCGATCGCATGGATGATCTCCTTGCTCTCGCGGTACTTGCGTGCAACGTCAACACCGAGCTGAACGTGCGAGCCCTCGATCTCGGCGGTCAGAGCCTTACCGATATCGTGAAGCAGTCCCGCGCGCTTTGCGGCGGCGGAATCGACTCCGAGCTCCTCTGCGATCATGCCCGACAGAAGCGAGACCTCAACCGAATGACGAAGAACGTTCTGCCCGTAGCTCGTACGGTAATGCAGACGTCCGAGCAGCTTGATCAGCTCAATGTGCAGTCCGTGCACTCCACACTCGAAGACCGCCTTATCACCCTCTTGCTTAATCGAGCTCTCAACGTCGCGCTTTGCCTTCTCAACCATCTCCTCGATTCTTGCGGGATGGATGCGGCCGTCCGAGATGAGCTTTTCAAGCGCAAGACGGGCGGTCTCGCGGCGCACGGGATCGAATCCCGAGATCGTGATGACCTCAGGGGTATCGTCGATGATCAGCTCAACGCCGGTCAGAGTCTCAATGGTACGGATATTCCGTCCCTCGCGGCCGATGATGCGGCCCTTCATTTCCTCGTTCGGGAGAGAGACGACCGAGATCGCCACCTCGCTGACGTGGTCTGCGGCACAGCGCTGGATCGCAAGGGAAAGGATATCCCTTGCCTTGGCGTCTGCTTCCTCGCGGAACTGCGCCTCATACTCGGCAAGCTTCAGCGCCGTCTCGTGGGAAAGCTCTCCGTCAAGCTTCGAGAGAAGCTCGCGCTTGGCCTCCTCCGAGGTCATGCCCGAGATCTTTTCAAGACGTCCGAGCTGCTCGTCGAGCGCCTCGCGGATCTTTGCCTTGATCGCCTCGGCCTCCTCCTGCTTTGTGTAGAGGTCTGCCTCCTTCTTTTCGAGCCCCTCGATCTTTTTGTCAAGGGCCTCCTCCTTCTGAGCGATGCGGCGCTCCTGGCGCGACACCTCGCGGCGGCGCTCCTTGATGTCGGCGTCGGCCTCGGTCCTTGCGTTCAGGATCTCTGCCTTTGCCTCAAGCAGCGACTCCTTCTTGCGGGCGTCGGCAGCTCGGATCGCCTCCTCAAGGATGCGGTTTGCCTGCAGGGTTGCAGAGCCGATCTTCGATTCGGCAACCTTCTTTCGGATCAGGATGCCGAGAAGAATACCGATGGCAACGCCACCAATTGCACATACTACATAAATAGGATCCACTTTACACCTCCTTTTCCGTATACTCTCATGTATACCTTCCGATAAACGGAACACGTTGTTTGATGAAGCTTGCCTGCCCCCGCCACACACCGGCGAGTGCCGAAAAAACTCCGATATATATTATAATATATTTTTTCTCTGCTTGTCAAGGGGAAAGGGGCTCGTTTTTGCTCGCTTTTTCTTGATTTGCGCGCCGACCGGGCAGAGCAGATTCTCAAATTAGCAGTCTCGGCGCCGAATTAACAAAAAGTTCATAATAAAATAGAAAGAATCTCTTGACAATTCATATAAACGGTGGTACATTTATATCGGAATTAGCACTCGCACCACATGAGTGCTAAACCGAACGGAAGGGAGGCGAGAGAAATGGACGGATATCAGATCAGCCGGCGCAAGCAGCTTATTCTGAAGGCGATCATTGATGCGCACATTGCGTACGGCGAGCCGGTCGGCTCAAAGTACCTGGCGCAGGATCGGGAGCTTTCCTGCTCCTCGGCAACCATCCGAAACGAGATGGCGGAGCTTGAGGCGCTCGGCTTCCTTGAGCAGCCGCATACCTCGGCGGGGCGCGTCCCCTCGCAGCTTGGCTACCGCTTTTACGTCGATTCCCTGCTTTCGAACTACCGAAGGACCTCCGAGGAGATCGGCGAGATCACGAGAAGCCTCGGACATAAGATAAGGGAGCTGAATCAGATCCTTGCGGAGGCATCGCGTCTTGCCTCAAGCATGACCAACTATACGGCGCTTTCGGTGCGCCCCCCGGCGTCCCGCGTGACCGCCGAGCGCTTTGAGGGGATCTACCTTGACGCAAGGAGCTTTCTTTTGGTTCTGATGCTCCGCGGCGGTGCCGTCAAGACCAAGACGATCCGCGCCTCTTTTTCGGTAACGCCCGAGACGGTCGCTCGCCTGACCCGTTGCCTTAACGAGCATCTCGTCGGTTGCGAGGCGGATCAGATCTCCCTGCCCGTGATCCTTGAGATCGAGCGCCGCATGGGAGAGCTTGGTCCGATGGTGCATCCGATCGTGCGCGCCGTTTACGATATGATGACCGAGGACGACGCGGGGGATCTGCAGATCGAGGGCGTCAATCGCCTGCTTCAGTATCCCGAGTATGCCGATCGAGAGGAGCTTCGCTCTGTGATCGACCTGCTTGAGAAAAAGGGGCCGATCCTCGATATGGTCAATGCCAGCCGCGACAGCGACGGCGTCAACGTTTATATCGGAAGCGAGAACAACGTCAAGGTCATGAACAACTCGACCCTCGTCTTCAAGACGATCCGAAGCCAGGGACGGGTGCTCGGTGCCATCGGCGTGATCGGGCCGAGACGAATGGATTACGCAAGGGTCATCTCAACGATTGATCGGCTTGCCAGCGGCATCGACCATCTGCTTTCGGATGACGGCGACCCAAAAAAAGAGTAATTAAAGGATGAAAGAGCGAATGGAACAGAAGAACCCCCTTGACGAAGGCTGCGAGGCAGAGATCCCGACCGCCGAGGCAGAGGAGACAGTCTCTGGCGAGGAGCTTTCCGAAAAAGAGGAAAAGCGCGAGAGCGCAAGGCTTCGCAAGGAGCTTTCGGAAAAGGAAGCAGAGCTTGCCGAGGCAAAGGAGAAGCATCTGCGCATGGCGGCGGAGTACGACAACTACCGCAAGCGCAGTCAGAAGGAGCGCGACGGGATCTATACCGATGCCGTTTCGGACGTGATCGGTGCGATCCTTCCGATCGCGGATAATCTCGAGCGCGCCGCACAGTATAAAGAGGAGCCTGAAAAGGTTGCCGAGGGACTCGGGCTTATCTCGAGATCTCTTTCAGAGCTGCTCTCGAAATTCGGCGTTGAGCCGTTTGCAGAGGCGGGCGACACCTTTGACCCCAATCTCCATAACGCGATCATGCACGTGGAGGACGAGGCGTACCGAGAGGGCGAGATCCTTGAGGTCTTTCAGCGCGGCTATCGCAAGGGCGACAGAATCGTTCGCTACGCGATGGTAAAGGTCGCAAACTAAAGAGAATATAATTTATCATATAAAATCGGAGGAAACTGAACATGGCAAAGATTATCGGTATTGACCTTGGAACCACCAACTCCTGCGTCGCCGTTTTTGAGGGCGGCGAGCCGATCGTGATCCCCAATCCCGAGGGAAGCAGAACGACCCCCTCGGTCGTCGCCTTCTCGAAGAGCGGCGAGCGCATGGTCGGTCAGGTTGCAAAGCGCCAGGCGATCACCAACCCCGACCGCACGATCATGAGCATTAAGAGAGATATGGGAAGCGACCGCAAGGTGGCGATCGACGATAAGAAGTATTCCCCGCAGGAAATCTCGGCAATGGTGCTTCAGAAGCTGAAGGCGGATGCTGAGGCATATCTTGGCACGACGGTCAGCCAGGCGGTCATTACGGTCCCTGCATACTTCTCCGACGCACAGCGTCAGGCAACCAAGGATGCGGGAAAGATCGCAGGTCTTGAGGTGCTTCGTATCATCAACGAGCCGACCGCCGCCGCGCTTGCTTACGGCATGGATAAGGAAGGCTCGCAGAAGATCATGATCTTCGACCTCGGCGGAGGAACCTTCGACGTTTCGCTTCTCGACATCTCGGACGGCGTTTTCGAGGTGCTTGCAACGGCGGGTAACAACCGTCTCGGCGGCGACGACTTCGACGAGAGAGTAATGAACTGGATGGCAGATACCTTCGCCCGTGAGAACGGCGGAATCGATCTGCGCAAGGATAAGATGGCGCTCCAGCGCCTTAAGGATGCCGCAGAGAAGGCAAAGATCGAGCTTTCCGGCATGATGACCACCGCGATCTCGCTTCCCTTCATCACGGCAGACGCAACCGGCCCCAAGCACTTTGAGGCAACGCTGACCCGTGCGAAGTTCGACGAGCTGACGCGCGATCTGATCGAGGCAACCCTCGTTCCCACAAGACAGGCGCTGTCGGATGCCGGCATCACTGCATCCGAGGTTTCGAAGGTCCTTCTCGTCGGAGGCTCCTCGAGAATCCCCGCCGTGCAGGAGGCTGTTAAGCAGTTGATCGGAAAGGACGCCTTCAAGGGCATTAACCCCGACGAGTGCGTTGCCATCGGTGCCGCCATTCAGGCGGGCGTGCTTGGCGGTGACGTCAAGGATCTGCTTCTGCTCGACGTAACGCCCCTTTCGCTCGGTATCGAGACCCTCGGCGGCGTTTTCAACCGCATCATTGACCGCAACACCACTATCCCCGTCAAGAAGAGCCAGATCTACTCGACTGCCGCAGACGGTCAGACCTCGGTAGAGATCCACGTCCTGCAGGGCGAGCGCGAGATGGCGGCAGGAAATATGACCCTTGGCCGCTTCGTGCTTGACGGCATTCCCGCGGCACCCCGCGGAATTCCGCAGATCGAGGTCACCTTCGATATCGACTCGAACGGTATCGTTAACGTATCTGCGACCGACAAGGGCACCGGCAAGGAGCAGCACATCACCATTACCTCCTCCACGAACATGTCCCAGGAAGACATCGAGCGTGCTGTGAAGGATGCTGAGCGCTTTGCCGACGAGGATAAGAAGCAGAAGGAGGCGGTCGAGGTCAAGAACCGCGCCGAGTCTACCATCTTCCAGATCGAGAAATCGATTGCCGATGCGGGCGATAAGTTCACCGATTCCGACAAGACCGACGTGCTTGCCGCGATCGAGAAGCTGAAGGAGACTATTAAGGGCGGAGATACCGAGGCGATCAAGGCGGATACCGAGGCGCTTGAGAAGTCCTTCTATCCGCTTGCCGAGAAGCTCTACAAGGAGGCGGCAGCTGCGCAGGGCGCAAACGCAGGAGAAGGCAGCGAGGACGGAACCGTCTACAACGCCGATTTCGAGGATAAGACGAAATAATTAAAGCAATCGTAGGTGCGCCCCGAGCCGATCGGTTTCGGGGCGCACGGTCAGGTTATAGGAGTCCTTATGGCTGAAACGAAAAGAGACTATTACGAGGTACTCGGCGTGCCGAAAACGGCAACCGAGGCAGAGATCAAAAGCGCTTACCGCAAGCTTGCAAAGAAGTATCACCCGGACCTGAACCCGGGAAATGCAGAGGCGGAGCAGAAATTTAAGGAGATCAACGAGGCAAACAGCGTTCTCTCGGACGCCGAAAAGCGCGCGAAGTACGATCAGTACGGTCACGCCGCGTTCGATCCGTCTGCCGGCTTTGGCGGCGGAGGCGGCGGCTTTGGCGGCTTCGATATGGGCGACATCTTCTCCTCCTTCTTCGGAGGCGGCTTTGGCGGCGGATCGACCCGTCGGAGCAACGCGCCGATCGACGGAGACGATATTCTTTCGCGCGTAACCCTCACCTTTGAGGAGGCGGCGTTCGGAGTCAAGCGCGAGGTGTCCTTTAAGCGCATCGAGGCGTGCGGCGACTGTCACGGAAGCGGAGCCGCAGACGGCTCCTCTGTTGAGAGCTGCCCCACCTGTCGCGGCACCGGCCGCATCACCGTTCAGCAAAGAACGATGCTCGGCATGATGCAGACCCAGCAGAGCTGCTCGGCGTGCCGAGGAAGCGGAAAGCAGATCAAAAACCCCTGCAAGAACTGCAGTGGTAGCGGATACGTTCGCCTGAACAAGACCCTTGACGTCAAGATCCCTGCCGGAATCGACGACGGACAGCGTATCGTGCTTCGCGGTCAGGGAAATGCAGGCAGAAACGGCGGTATGGCAGGCGACCTTGTGATCGAGGTGCGCGTTCACGAGCATTCCCTCTTTGAGAGGAACGGAAGCGATCTTTACTGCGAGATCCCGATCACGGTATGCGAGGCGGCTCTCGGAGCCGAGATCGAGGTGCCTACCCTGACCGGAAAGATCAAGCACACGATCCCCGAGGGGACTCAGACCGGCACGACCTTTACGGTGCGAGGCGAGGGGCTTCCCGGCGTTTCGAGCGGACGGAAAGGAAATCTCGTTTTCCGCGTCAACGTTGAAATCCCGAGAGATCTCACGCAAAAGCAGAAGGAGCTTCTCGAGGAGTTCGCAAAGAGCTGCGGAGAGAGCAACAACCGCAAGCGCACCAGCTTTTTTAAGAAGTTTCTCAACAATCTGAAGGGCGACGGGAAAAAAGACTGAGCCCACGCGTTTTGAAAAGCAAAAAGCCGAGATTGGCGGAGCGTTTCCGCGATCTCGGCTTTTTTACGCGCTTTTGGTGGGGAGAGTCGGGCACGGGAAATTGTTTCACGTGAAACGATTTCCCAAAAGGTTCACAAGCTTTTCCTTGACAAGGATGCGCCTTGCATTGTATAATGAAGGAGAAGAAAAGCGAAAGGAGAGGAAAATGGCAAAGATAGTGGCATTTTCGAACCAGAAGGGTGGCGTTGGAAAAACGACCTCCTGCGTCAATCTTGCCGCCGCGATCGGGAAGAAGGGCAAGCGCGTGCTTCTGATCGATATGGATCCGCAGGGAAACGCGACAACCGGCGTGAACGTCAGCAAACGGAACACGCCGCATAATATATACGAGGTGCTCGTCGGAGAATGTACCGCAAGCGAGGCGCTCGTTCGAACGAACTACCGCAATCTCTGGATCATCCCCTCAACCCTTGAGCTGGCGGGAGTAGAGTACGATCTGCACCAGATGGAGAGCCACGAGGCGAAGCTTAAGGAGATCCTCGAGCCGATCTCGGCGGAATTTGACTACATCTTTATCGACTGTCCTCCATCGCTCGGAATGATCACGGTCGCTTCCCTGACGGCGGCAGACGGCGTTGTGATCCCGATGCAATGCGAGTTTTTTGCAATGGAGGGCTTGACCCAGCTTCTGATGACGATCAGTAAGGTCAAAAAGCACTCGAACCCGCGCCTTGCGATCGTCGGCATTCTGCTTACGATGTACAACGGTCGCCTCACGCAAACCAAGCAGGTGGTGGACGACATTAAGCGCTACTACGCAGACAAGCTCTTTGCGACCCCGATCACGCGTCAGGTGGTCCTTTCCGAGGCGCCGAGCTACGGAGAGCCGATCTGCTATCACGATCCCTACTCGAAGGCAACGCTCGAATATAACGACGTTGCCAAAGAGCTGATGCTGAGAATCTAAGGGTGTTTCACGTGAAATATCGAACGCGTCTGTTTCACGTGAAACAATCAAAACAAGGAGGATATAAGGAATGGCAGCAAAGAAAAGCGGCCTCGGAAGGGGCCTTGACAGTCTGTTTCTCGATACGTTTGAGGATGAGAACCGTAAGGGCGGCGTGCAGGAGATCAAGATCTCTCTGATCGACCCGAAAAGCGGTCAGCCGAGAAAGGTGTTCGATTCGGAAGCGCTTGCGCAGCTTGCCGACTCGATCGCCGTGCACGGCGTGCTTCAGCCGATCCTTCTGCGCGAGATCGGCGGTGACCGCTATCAGATCATTGCGGGAGAGCGCAGATGGCGCGCCTCAAAGCTTGTGGGACTGACCGAGATCCCTGCGATCGTTCTTGATAAGGACGAGCTTGCGGCGGCTCAGATCGCGCTCGTTGAGAACGTTCAGAGAGAGAATCTGAACCCCATCGAGGAAGCGATGGCGTTCCGCTCGCTTGCAAACGAGTATGGAATGACCCAGGAGGAGCTTTCGCGGCAGGTCGGCAAGAGCCGAAGCGCGATTGCCAACGCCCTGAGATTGCTCGATCTGCCCGATGAGGTGCTAAAACTCGTTTCCGAGGGCGCCTTGAGCGCAGGACACGCGCGTACGCTCCTTGGACTTCGCGACAGAGAGCAGATTTTGCCGCTTGCAAAGCGCGCAATTGAGCTTGGTCTTTCGGTGCGTGAGCTTGAGGACGCCGTTAAGCGAGCCAACCGCCCGATTCGTGAGAAAACCGAGCCTGAGGCGACTTTTCAGGTAGATTACGTCGCAGAGCTTGAGCAGAAGATGATGCAGGGGCTCGGAAGAAAGGTAAAAATCACCTCCACCGGCTCCAAAAAGCTCGTTTCGCTCTATTTTGAGGACAACGAGGACCTCGAGGCGCTTCTTCGGAGCATTCTTGGTGACGAGTTCGTCGCTTCTCTCTGATCTCGGGGGTAAATAATGTCAAACCTTTCTTTTGACTCGTCTATATGGGCGGAGATCTGGGAATATTTGCTATTTCGGTATTTTAATCCTCCGCTTCCATATTTTGACAATTTGTCAAACCGTCTTGAGGCGTGGAGCGTTGTCATAGGCGTTGGGGCAGCCTTGATTGGGATCCTGCTTGCCGGGATTGCGTTCGTTGTCCTTCGTCGTCTCTTCGGCAAGCTTCCGCGCGCACTCATCGAGCGAGGGGCGACAAGCGAGGAAACGGCGATCCCATTAAGTCGGCTTGGTCTTGGTTTTACCTTCCTGCTTCGTCTTTCGCTTCGCCGCCCTACCTCCTCTCTGCGCCGATATATCCGCTACGTCGGGCAGGTTGACCGTACCTATGACGAGGTACGTGCGCTCGAGAAGGAGAAAAAGACGGCAAGACCGCCCGAGCCTGATTTCGGGTGCGTTCCGATCTATCTCGTCGAGGAGAGGCGAGAGGAGTGCCTCAGACGCTTTTCGCTTGAGGGGAGCGACGGAAAGGCGATCGCCTTTCTCGTTGCCGTATTTACGGTCCTGTTTTTCGTCATATGCCGCTTCCTTCCCGAGATCATGAGCGTGATTGACCGTCTTTACGGCTTTTACGCCTGAGCGAGCCGGTTTTTCTTGTTTCAAACGGTTTTTTTGAGCGCAGATCGGTAAATTTTCCGATCTGCGCCTGTTTTTTCGCAAATTCGGAGCTTCGTATGCATTGGGAGTATTTATTTTCCTTTTTGACGGTGAATGTAAATAAATGTATACAAATGTAAAGGAATGTTGAAACCTGTCAAAAACGACCGAAAGCGAGCAAAAAGAAAGAGCGGCTTCGATTTGAAGCCGCTCTTTTATTAGGGGGGAGGTTATGATTTTTCGGGAATATCAATGGCGATCGAAAGCTCAGTAAGTGCCTTGGGATCGGCGGGGGCAGGGCACTGCGTCATCAGCTCAGAGGCGTTTTGCACCTTCGGGAAGGCGATAACGTCGCGGATGTCGGTGATGCCGAGCATATGAGCAACGAGACGGTCAAAGCCGAAGGCAAGGCCGCCGTGCGGCGGAACGCCGTACTTGAATGCGTCAAGCAGGAAGCCGAACTTTTCATGCGCCTCTTCGGGGGTCATGCCGAGGATCTCGAACATTTTTGCCTGGATCTCACCGCTGTGGATTCGGATCGAGCCGCCGCCGATCTCGGTGCCGTTTAGCACAATATCGTACGCCTTTGCGCGAACCGAGCCGGGGTCGCTTTCCATGAGAGGCAGATCCTCGTCCATGGGGCTGGTGAAGGGGTGGTGCTTGGCGTAGAAGCGAGAGTCCTCATCGTCATACTCAAAGAGCGGGAATTCGGTGACC
>JAFYMH010000045.1 GCA_017556685.1 Clostridia bacterium
CGGCCTGCGGGTGCGATCGTCAGCGCGGCGAAACACTTTTCTTCGGATGTGCTCATCAGAAAGATCTCCCCCGACGGGCCAAAGGAGGCAGACGGAAAGCGGCTTATTGCGGTTATGAGCCTCGGTGCGCGCAAGGGCGACACGATCACCTTCCTCATCAACGGCCCCGATGAGACCGATGCCGCAGAGAAAATGAAGCTCGTCTGCCGCGAGAGTGTGGGGTGACGGTATGCCGCTTCGCGAACAGTCGAAGACAAAACGCTGCGAGATTCGCGGTATCGGCATCGGCGATTGGGCGGTCTGGGGTAAAATTTGCTTCGTTTCCTCGGAAATTCCAACCGAAACGCTGACCTATCGCGGCGTTGATCAAGAAAAAGAGGCGTTTTCGGCGGCTCTGACCGAAGCGCGAGCCGAAATCGCCGCGATCGGCAGGAGAACGCTCGCCGCGGCGGGCAGAGAGGCGGCGTCGATCTTTGAGATCCACGAAATGCTTCTCTGCGATCCCGATTTTCTCGATCTCGTCACCTCCGCGATCGAATCGGGCACTCCTGCGGCGGATGCGGCGCTCTCGGCGGGCGAGTCGCTCGCGGGAGTTTTCGAGGGGCTTGACGACGAGTACCTCTCTGCGCGCGCGGCTGATATGCGCGACGTCAGCGCGAGGGTTCGTCGCGTTCTGCTTGGCGGTAAGGACGATAAAAAGGGCGGTGAGGGGCAGATGATCCTCGTCGCGCGCGATCTCTCGCCTGGCGACACCGCGGGGCTTGACACCGAGCACGTGACGGGCTTCGTCACCTTCGCGGGATCGGTCAACTCACATACCGCCATACTTGCGCGCGCGATGGACATCCCCGCCCTCGTCCGCGCCGAGGAGTTTTCCGAGGAGCTTGACGGCGCGTCCGCGATACTCGATCCCGCATCGGGGCGGCTGCTGATCAATCCGACAGCCGAGGAGATGAGCCGACTTGCCGACACAAGCGCGAAGCGCGAGGCAGAGAAGAGCAGACTTCGCACGCTCTCGGCTCTCCCCGCGGTCACGAAAAGCGGCCGCCGCGTCGCGCTTTACGCCAATATCGGCTCGCCCGCCGAGGCAGAGGCGGCGCACCGAAGCGGCGCGGAGGGCATCGGGCTCTTTCGGAGTGAGTTTTTGTTTATGGGCAGGGGCGATCTTCCGAGCGAGGAGGAGCAATACGAGGCGTACAGCCGTGTCGCGCGGCTCTTTTCCGACCGCACGGGTCCCGTCGTGATAAGAACGCTCGACGTCGGCGCGGACAAGGCACTCCCCGCACTCGGGAGCGAAGCCGAGGACAATCCCGCGCTCGGTATGCGCGGTATCAGGCTTTGCCTTGAAAAAACACCGCTTTTTCGTACCCAGCTCCGCGCGATCCTCCGCGCATCGGCGCACGGCCGTGTCGCGATAATGCTTCCGATGGTGACGAATATCGACGAGATCCGTCGCACGAAGCGACTGCTCGTCGAGGAAAAGAACCGACTTCACTTTGAGGAGATCGAGTTTGACGAGAACATCGGCGTTGGAATTATGATCGAAACGCCCGCCGCGGCAATAATGGCACGCGAACTCGCGGGGGAATGCGACTTTTTCTCGGTCGGCACGAACGATCTTTTCCAATACACCCTCGCCGCCGACCGCCAGAACCACCGACTCGCCTATCTGACCGAGCCGCAAAGCGGACTTGAACCCGTACTTCGCCTGATAAAGCTCGCCGCCGACGGCATCCATTCCGCGGGCGAGGGAAAATGGATCGGAATTTGCGGTGAAATGGCGGCGGACACCGCGCTGACCGCCATATTGCTCGAAGC
>JAFYMH010000046.1 GCA_017556685.1 Clostridia bacterium
CAGAGCGCGATGAGCTCGCTCAATCGCGGCAAGGATTTTTCTTTTGCCCCAACGGGGCAAATGTCCGTACAACTCAAAGCACCACATTTGTGGTGCTTTTCTTTTTGCCGATCCTTTCGGATCGAAAGAGCCCCTATGCCCTTCTTTCCTTTCCGAGCGTTTTGATTTTTTGCTGTATTTTGATATCATGATATCATGATATCAAAATGGCAGGACGGGCTTTCTATTTGGCAAAACCAAAATTTCATCTCCCCCTTGAAGCCCTTGCGGTTTTGTGGTATGATAAAGAAAAACAGTCTATGGAGGCTTTTATGAATCGGGAATGGGATCTTTCGATACTGTATAGCGGCTTTGACGATCCGGCGTTTGCCGAGGACAAGGCGCAGCTTGACGGGGCGATCGGCGCGATTTCGGCGCTTGCCGATAAAGCCGATGGCATGGCGCACGTCGAGCTTCTCGAGGCGTATATCAAAACGAGCGAGGCGATCACCTTCTTTGCGAGCAAGCTCATTATCTTTGCCAACCTGCGCTACAGTGCGAACACGCGCGACGGCGAGGCGGCGTCCTGCCTCGGGACTCTGATGGGGGCGCTCTCGCAGACCGCCGCACCGATGGCAAGGCTCTCGAAGATCATCGCGTCGCTTGAGGATCTTGACGGGGCGATTGCCCTGTCCCCTCTGCTCACCGAGCACAGATATCTCCTATCAAACATCCGCCGCGATGACAAATACCTGCTCTCCGAGGGGGAGGAGACCCTCTTTGCCAAGATGAACATTTCGGGTGCGAAGGCTTGGGAGGATCTGCAAAGCTCGCTGACGAGCAGTCTTGCCGTCGATTATGACGGAGGGCAGCTTCCGCTCTCGGCGATCCGCAATCTTGCCTACGATAAGGATAGTGCCGTCCGCAAGGCGGCGTACGAGGCGGAGCTTAAGGCGTACCCGAGGATCCGCGACGCCGTTGCCTTCTCTCTAAACAGCATCAAGCTCCAGGTTCTCTCGGAATGCGAGCTGCGCGGATACGCATCCCCCCTTGACAAGGCACTCTACGGCGCGCGCATGAAGCGCGAGACCCTCGACGCCCTTCTCTCGGCGATGGAGGAATATATGCCGATCTTCCGCACCTATCTCCGTGCCAAGGCAAAGGCGCTCGGGCACACGGGCGGACTTCCCTGGTACGATCTCTTTGCCCCGATGGGCAAGACCGACCGACGCTTTACGGTCGAGGATGCACGGGACTATCTTGTCGGCATCTTCGAGGGCTTTGACGGTGAGCTTGCCGAGATGGTCAAAACCGCCTTTGACGCGGGCTGGATCGACTTCTTCCCGCGCGACGGAAAGGTCGGCGGTGCCTTCGACTGCGGCGTACCGAGCGCGGGGCAGAGCCGAGTTTTAACCAACTTTGACGGCACGCACAGCGACGTCGTGACCCTCGCGCACGAGCTTGGGCATTCCTTCCACGACCGCCAGGTATTCAAAAACTCCCCTCTGAATCAGGAATACTCGATGCCGGTCGCCGAGACCGCCTCGACCTTTAACGAGGTGCTCGTCATGAGCCGCGCGCTCGAGGCGGCAGAGGGAGCGGATGAGCGGCTTGCCCTTCTTGAGGGCGAGATCTCGGATGCCTGCCAGATCATCTGCGACATCTACTCAAGATACCTCTTTGAGTCCTCGGTCATCGAGAACCGCAAGACCGAGTTCATGGATGCCGAGCGCCTCTCTGCCCTGATGACCGAGGCGCAGAAAAAGGCGTACGGCGACGGGCTTGACGAGAGCTGTATGCACCCCTATATGTGGCTCTGCAAGGGGCATTACTACATCGGCTCGCTGAGCTTCTACAATTTCCCCTACGCCTTCGGCGGACTCTTTGCAAGAGGCCTTTACGCCAAGTACAAAAAGGAGGGGGCGGCATTCGTCGAAACCTACAAGAGGATGCTCCGCGAAACGGCGCTTGCCGACGTTGAGGATGCGGCGCGCGTTGCCGGCATCGACCTCACGAAGCGCGAGTTCTGGTGCGACGGCCTTGAGAGCATCGCCGAGAAGATCCGCGAGTTCTGCCGCCTCGTCGAGGCGTAAAAAAGGGGCTGCTTCCTTTCGGCATAATCGAACGAAAAACAAAGAAAATAGGTGCTGCGCGTAGGCGTAGCACCTGTCTTTTTTTACGTATCCTATTTTTAAGGTGGAAAACCTTGCGGTTTTCTCCTTTTTATCGTTTTTCGTTCTATCGCCGTTTCCTCGCTCGACGTACATTTGTACGCCTCTCGCTCGTCAGCCGACGATTTCTGCTCGAAATCAAGCGAGCCCCGAAAGGCACCTCGCATTAAGAATTCGGCGTTTTTGCTTATTTCAAATACAAAAGCGATGATAACGCCTGAATTCTTAATGACTCAGCGCCCTACAAAATAACCCTGCGAAGCAGGATTTCATCCCCGAAGGGGATTTCATTTTGAGGGGATTGCCCGAATCGGGCAATCCCCTCAAATTATAGAACCAGCGACGGTGCCGAGTAGACGCGGGCGGCAAGCTCCTGATTTAGGAGATAGAGTCCGCGCGGGTCAGAGCCGAACAGCTCCATTTTGGTGATGAGGTCGGTGGCGTTGGTCTCCTCCTCGCCCTGCTCCTTGACGAACCAGTCAAGGAACTGCATGGTGCGAAAATCGCGCGCCTCGTAGGCGGCGGCGTAGATGGTATTGATCGACTCGGTCACGAGCTTCTCGTGTGCAAGCCCCCCTTTAAGCACGTCCATATCGACCTTGATCTCCTTGTCAGGCTTAGCGATCGCGAAAAGCGTGACGGGCATGCTCTCGTTTTGCAGATAGGTATAGAAGAGCATCGCGTGGTCGCGCTCCTCCTCGGCCTGGATCTTGTACCAGTTGGCAAAGCCGTCAAGGCCGCGCGCCTTGAAGTAGTTCGAGAAATCGAGATAAAGATACGCCGAATAAAATTCCTTGTTGATCTGCTCGTTTAAAAGCTGATGTACTCTTTCGTTCATTTTTATGCTCCTTTGTTTTTTTCTTTTACACCTACAGTATACTCTTGGATACGCCCCTTTTCCGTGACCAAGTCACGAGACAAAGGCTTTTTTGACTTGACTTTTCTCCTCATATCGCATATAATAAGGGCAGATATTACCGATATCAAGGAGAAAACCCCCATGAAAATTGCAAGCTCGCAGGGGAGAGGCGTCTTATGACTGAAAACGCAAGACGGGACGAGCGCCTCGCGCTCTTTCGCAGGACCTTCCCTTTCTGGGACAAAATGGCACCCGAGGACAAGGAAACCTTTTTGCGCTCCTCGCGCGAGGTGCATTTTGAGAAGGGCACCAATATTCATAACGGCAACGAATGCACCGGAGTGATCCTCGTCAAAAGCGGATCGCTCAGACTCTACCTGCTCTCGGAGGAGGGCAAGGAGGTCACGCTCTTTCGCCTGTTCCCGGGGGAGGTCTCGGTTCTCTCGGCATCCTGCGTGCTCGACACGCTGACCTTCGACGTCTTTATCGACTCGGAGGAGGACAGCCAATGCGTCGTTATCAGCGGCTGTGCCTACGAGGAGCTGTCGCGCCGAATGCCCGAGGCAAAGATCTTTGCACTCGAGGGGGCGGTTGCAAGTTTTTCAGACGTGATGTGGGTTATGCAACAGATCCTCTTTTTCAGCATGGACCGACGGCTCGCCATCTTCCTGCTCGATGAGGCAAGCAAAAGCGGCTCGGATCAGATCAGACTCACCCACGAGCAGATCGCGAAATACATCGGCTCAGCGCGCGAGGTGGTCTCGCGCATGCTCAAATACTTTGCAAGCGAGGGGCTCCTTCGCGCCTCGCGGAGCGAAGGAATCGTCCTCACCGACAAGGCGCGGCTTCGGGCGTTAGCCGTCGATTAGCTTCAAAACCCCCGCCTTCGGGCGCGATCCGCTGGCACGCCGCACCTCCTTACCGTCCTGCAAAAGGATCAGCGTCGGGATGCTGACGACCCCGAAATGCGCGGCGAGCTCAGGCTCGGCGTCAACGTTGATCTTTGCGACCGATAGATCCTCGCGCTCGGCGGCAACGTCCTCGATGATCGGTGCGAGCATACGGCAGGGGCCGCACCAATCGGCATAGAAATCAATGAGGATTGGCTTCTCGCTAAGAACTGCCTCCCCGAAATTGTGTTTATCAAGATGAAGAACTGACATTTCATTTTCTCCTTTCTGTTTTTACAAGTATAGGATACCACGCTTTTTGATATTCTTCCGTGACAAGGTCACAAAGCCACTCGGGGGGGCTGTCACATTTGACGAGACCGAAAAAATCCGAGGGATTACACTAAAAAAAACAAGTCAAAGTAAAAAATCGTACTTTGGTCAAGTCCTTAAGGTGGAAATCCTTCGGATTTCTTCTTTTTATCTCGGTTTTTTTACCGCCGTTTGCTTCTCGCCTAAATCTGATGCGCCCCCGCAACCACAAAAAAGAAAAAAAGAAGTCCGCCTCGCAAGAGGCGGACTTCTTTTTTGTATCGGAAATTAGTCGATGTTTGCTCCGAAGGGGCTGAAGGCAAGCTTTGCAAGCTTGAACGCCTGCAGACCGAAGGGGATACCGATGATGGTGATGCAGTAGATGATACCGCAGAAGAGGTACGAAAGGGTGAGACCGAAGCCGCCGAGGACGAACCAGATGATGTTGGCGATCGGGTGCTTGCCGAAGTTGGTCTTAACCTTTGCACCGAAGGGAGCGAAGGACAGGCGAGCGAGCTTGAATGCCTGCAGGCCGAAGGGGATACCGATGATAGTGATGCACCAGATAAGGCCGAGGAAGAGGTACATCAGTGCGCTTGCGAGACCGGTGAAGAGGATCCAAATCAGGTTTGCGATGAATTTCATTGTCTTTCTCCTTTTATTTATTAAGGTACCTTTATTTTACTCCTTTCGACAGAAAATGTCAACAGTTTTTGAAAAAAATATGAAGAGTTTTTGTATAAATCAACGGTTTTCGTCACAAAACATCCATTTTTGTTTTTCTCCGATTCCGCCCGGTTTTTCGGAACATAAGATATATAACGCTTGTTATATACAATATTTAAGGCTCTACTTTACTTTTTGGATATAATATGGTATAATAATGCAACAAAAAACAAATCACCTTCATCCGAGAGGACAAGGACTATGAATATCGTAATCGTAGGAGGCGGCACGGTCGGCTCCGCCATCTGTACCCAGCTTGCCGCCGAGGGGCACAATCTCACCGTCGTTGACCGCGATCCTCGCTCGCTTGATGAGGCGACCGAGCGTCTTGACGTGTTCGGTACCGTCGGCAACGGTGCGGCGATCGAAACCCTTCGCGAGGCGGGCGCCGAGCGCGCCGATCTTCTCATCGCCGTCACGTCGGAGGACGAGATCAACATCCTCTGCTGTGCCGCGGCAAAAAAGCTGGGTACGCGGCATACCGTTGCGCGCGTTCGCAACCCCGAGTATTCTGAGCTGATGCAGCTATTGCAAAGCGAGATGAGCCTTTCGCTTACCATCAATCCCGAGCTTGCGGCGGCAAAGGAGATCTCAAGGCTTCTGCGCTTCCCCTCCGCCGCCAAGATCGACACCTTCTGTCACGGACGGGTCGAGCTTGCCGAGCTTTCGGTCTCGCCCTCGTCCCCTCTTTGCGGTGCGACCCCGGCCGAGCTTCGCCGCCGTATGAATACGGGCTTTCTCGTCTGCGGCGTTCTGCGCGGGGACGTGGCGTATATCCCCTCAGGTAGCTTCCGCATCGAGGCGGGGGATACCGTTTGCCTCACCGCCCCCGACAAGGAGCTTGCAAAGCTGCTTAAGGAGCTTGGGGAATACCGCAACCCCGTTCGCGACGTTCTGATCGTCGGCGGAGGCCGCACGACCTATTATCTTCTTGAGATGCTGCGCGAGGGGAAGATCCGCTCGACCGTTATCGAGCGCGACAAGGCACGCTGTCACGAGCTTGCCGCAGAGTTCCCGTCGACCGTTATCTGCGACAACGGAACGCGCCCCGAGGCGCTTCTTGAGGCGGGGCTTGAGAACGTCGACGCCTTCCTCGCCCTCTCGGGGGTAGACGAGGAGAACGCCATCATCTCGATGTACGCCAAGACCCGAGGGGTCGGCACGATCGTTAGCATGATCGGCAGTATGCCCTACGTCGATTTCTTCAAAAACGCGGGGCTTGAGAGCATCGTTTCGCCAAAGACCTCAACGGCGGCACAGATCCTTCGCTACGTCCGCTCGCTTGCCAGCAGCCGCGACTCGGAGATCGAGTCGCTTCATAAGCTGATGAACGGCGAGATCGAAGCGCTTGAGTTCTCGGTGCGCGGCGAGATCGACGGCATCACCGACATCCCGCTCTCCGAGCTCCGTCCGCGTCGGGGCGTGCTCGTCGCCTGCATCGTGCGCAAGAACGAGATCATCCTCCCGAGCGGTGACGACGTCATCCGCCAGGGCGACACCGTCATCGTCGTGACCACCGAACGAAAAATGCACAGCATTAAGGATATCGTATGAATTACCGAATGCTCGGATACCTGCTCGGTATCATCATGCTGATCGAGGCGGCTTTGCTTACGCTCCCTGCCGCCGTGGCGCTCGTCTGCCGCGAGCCGATCTACCCCTTCCTTTTGACGATGGGGATCCTAATTGCGCTTGCGTTTCCTCTCGCGCGGAAAAAGCCGAAGGACCGCCGCATCTACCCGAAGGAGGGCTTTGCCGCGGTTGCCTCGGCGTGGCTTTTCATGTCCCTGCTCGGCGCGCTTCCCTTCGTTTTCAGCGGCGCGATCCCGAGCTATATCGACGCCCTCTTTGAGACCGCCTCGGGCTTTACGACGACCGGCGCCACCATCCTTACCGATATCGAGTCGCTTCCGAAGGGGATCCTCTTCTGGAGAAGCCTCACGCATTGGATCGGCGGTATGGGCGTGCTCGTCTTCATGCTCGCCATCATGCCGAGCGAGGGCGGAGAGTCGATGCATCTGCTCCGCGCCGAGGTCACAGGGCCGACCAAGGACAAGCTCGTTCCCAAAATGCGCCAGAGCGCCATGATCCTGTACGGCATCTACGTTTTTCTCACCGTCCTTGAAACGGTGCTCCTGCTTTGCACCGGCATGCCGCTCTTTGATGCGGTCACCAATGCCTTTTCGACCGCCGGAACCGGGGGGTTCTCGGTCAAAAACGCCTCGATCGCTGCCTACGCGAGCCCTGCCGCTGAGTGGATCATCGCCGTCTTCATGCTCCTTTTCGGCGTGAACTTCAATCTCTACTTCCTCATTCTGCTCCGCCGCTTCGGCAAAGTATTTAGGAACGAGGAGCTGCGCACCTATCTTCTCCTCACCCTCGGGGTCACCGCCGTCATCACGCTGAACACCGTCAAAAGCGCCGAAAGCGTCGGCGACGCCGTGCGCGCCGCCTTCTTCCAGGTCACCTCGATCTTCTCAACGACCGGCTTTGCCACCGTCGATTACGAGGTGTGGCCGATGCTCTCGCAGTCGCTGCTCTGGCTGCTGCTGCTCTTTGGTGCCTGTGCAGGCTCAACGACGGGAGGCCTCAAGCTCTCGCGTGTTCTCATCCTTGTCAAAAACAACTTCCGCGAGCTTCGACACCTGCTCCATCCGCGCTCGGTCAACGTCGTTCGCATCAACGGCGAGGCGATCCCCGAATCGACCCTGCGCTCGGTAACGAATTACCTTGCGATCTACCTTTCGATCCTGACCGCCTCAACCGTCCTGCTCTCGATCGGTGAAACGCCCTTGCTCACCAACCTGACGGCAACCATGACCTGCCTCAACAACGTCGGTCCCGGCTTTGAGCTCATCGGCCCAAGCGAAAGCTTTGCCTTCTTCGCACCGCTCGCCAAGCTCTGGCTCACGCTCGTGATGATCGTCGGCCGCCTTGAGATCATGCCGCTGCTCATCATCCTCTCCCCGTCGGTCTGGCGCCGCCGCCGCTGAAGGGGTTGCTTCCTTTCGGCATAACCGAGGCAAGCCCCTTTTCCAAAAAACGATTGACAAACCGCCCTCTCTGTGGTACAATATCTCGTGCGCGAAGCACCGCAACCGAAACAGACAGGGCGGAGCCGTTGATCGTTCCGAGTCGGAACATCAAAAACAACTAAAGATGTCGCAGTATGCATCACAGTGAGTTATTTCGCCTACGGCGAAGATACCCACCCCCTGCGCCTGACAAGCAAGCTTGTCGATCTTCGGGTGGGGTATGCGAAGTGGATTCGACGAGAAAGCTCGTCGAGCCGCCTCTCCCCAAACTCCGTAAAGATGATGCAACAGCGCGCATCATCTTTACGGAGAGGTATCGAAGTGGGGACGTTTGCGAGCGCTGCCGGTGGCAGAGAAAGCGAGCAATAAGGAGTGGCTGCGGTCGAACAAAATCGAGCACCTACGGATGCGATGATTTTTTCGGGCACCGCAACAGGAACATAACGGGGCGGAGCCGAGTGAGCCCAAAAATTGAATATCGTTTGTTAAGCTATCCATGCTTCAACATATACGGAGAGGTATCGAAGTGGTCATAACGAGGCGGTCTTGAAAACCGTTTGCCTAACGGCACAAGGGTTCGAATCCCTTCCTCTCCGCCAAAAGAAGTCTAAGTCGAACCCTTGTGGTTTGATTTAGATTTCTTTTTTTGTATAGAGGGATTCGAAGGGGATGGCGCGTCCCCATCTATATAAGCGCAGCCTCTGTTCGGACGCGCTCTGAATTTTCGAAATGGCAAAGATGGTTTTTACTTAATCAATGAAATCGAAAATTCCCAAGCGAACATATAAGCCAGCGGACTTCCGGTGGACGTCCGCGACCGAGGAAGACCGAGCGCGCAGTTCGCGCGAGAATCGAATCCCTTCCTCTCCGCCAAAAGAGCACTTGCATTTGCAAGTGCTCTTTCCTTTTGAAACGAGGACGTTTGCTATGCGCTATCTTACTCGGGCCACCTTACGTAGACGGTCAGATCGGATGCGGTATCCGCATAGGGGTCGTACGCCATCGTGCATGCGGCATCCGTATAAAACGAAACCCGATCCTCGAACTCGTCGCCGAAGGTGAAGCCGACGATCAAGCCCGCGGGGATCTGCAAGCTTTGACTACGCTCGGCGGAGGTGCCGGGATTGCTGACAACCGTTACGCCGCGGAGGTCCTCGGTTTGGCTTTCATACCCCAAAATCGTCCTGAGCAGCTCGGGCTTTTCCGCATCGTAGGTAATCTCCATCTCCATACGGAAGATCGCCCCGTCCTCATAGGTGTAACTAGAAACGATAGAGATCAGCTCGCGGGTCTGTGCATCCAGCACGTATTCGGAGCTTGCAAAGACGATACCCTCGGTCGCGAGCTCCGCAAGTGCCTGCTCGCTAAGGACGCTCTTTACGGTCATGCGGCCGTCTTTCTCGGTGACAGACTCGATGACCTCTGTCATGATATTTAAGGTAAAATCCCCAAAAAAGAGCTCGGCGCGATCGCTTGCAAAATCATTGGTCACGCCATCGGGGGTAATATACAAATAGCGCACGCAGTCGCCGTCGCTATAGGCGTAGCTCGCGCTGTCGGTCATATACTGCGCCCCGAGGAATTGCTCTCCGGGGTAATATACGTAGCTGTACTCATCGGTCAGATATGCCTCGATGAGCACCTCGCCGTCCATTTTGTACAAGACTGATACGCTTTGGTGGCTTTCCAGCATATGCTCGACCAATCCTGCGTCATAGATCTCTTGCGCGGTGATCTCCGATTTTCCGCAAGAAAAAAGCAAAAGCGCGATGCACAGCATCAGAATCAGGGAAACGGTCCTTTTCATTTTTGTAATCTCCTTCTCATGTCAATCGACGTCCCTATGATAACACCGCACGCGTTACAAAGGTGTTACAAGGTAGAAAATTCGTTAAAGAAAGGGGCTGCTTTAGGCTCACGATCGTTTCCTTTCTTGTTTCAAAATAGTATTTCTCTTGTTCGTGTTTCATTTGTTGTTAATAAAAAGGAGCGAGATTTCTCCCGCTCCGCTATGTATCTTACTTTGCGAGATCGGTTTTCTTGAGCTGTGCCTTTGCACTATCGTATGCGAAGAAAGTAAAGAGGAATACCATAGCAAGACGATAGAGCGCATTAAACGTAGCGAGTACGTACATAGAATCTGCACTTCCAGAAATGACATAAGCCAAAGGGGAGATGATGGAAGGCAAAATAAACAGAACGGTGAGACCGCTGACAATGTTGAAAGCACGATTGTTGATTGTGCCATCGCTCATGTATTCTGCGATGAGGATACCAATGATGACGGTTCCAATCATACTGAGTATACGAACGAAGATTGCACCAATTCGAGCGAAATGAAGACCGCCAGTCTCACCGAACAAAGTCAGCAGCGTCGTAAGCAATCCAGGCATCTCAAACAGTTGATCAAGAACAAAATAAGCAATCCATGCAGCAAAAAGGATATAGCAAGCTCTGTCCTTGCCTTTTGCATTTAAGATCAGAATCGTTACTGCAAGAGCAACAACTATCAGCTGTTCGCCGAAATTGGATGTGCTCATTGCCTCCAACCCCATAGCAGCAGCACGGAAGATGATGTCAGCCAAAGAGATAATGATGAGTGAAATAAGAATAGCGATACCCGCTTTCTTGTCGTGAAGTCTTTTTTTCATTTTTTATTCTCCTTTTTTATTTTTATAAAAGACTATCCATCGCAATTTGAAAACGTGCAAAAACGCACGTTACAACATGGATATACCGTATTATATAATTGAAAGCGTTACAAATGCGTTACAAACTATGACTAAAATGAAGAAAAAATGATTTTTTCTCTTAAAATTGAGTATTATTTCACCTGTTTTGCCGACTTTTTTCTCGTTTTGCAGGGCAAAAAAGAAAAATGCCACGTTTTAGCGTGTTCTCCCGAGCGGAGAACACGCGTCGAGATAAATCCCTTGCGGGATTTTCGATATACGCCCCTCCCGCCTCTTTGTGCGCCACTCGGCTTGCCGTGGCGGAGGGACTCGGAAAGGTTGGATTTTAGCAAAGACAATCCCTCACCGCCTTCGGCGGAGCTCCCTTTACACAAGGGAGCCTTTTTTAGTTTCCCTTGCGATCGTCTGGGGAGAACACTCGCGCAAAGCGCGAAATGAAATCCGTCTGCGACGGATGAAATCCCCTTCGGGGATGAAATCGCTTGCGCGATGAAATCCGCCGTTGGCGGATGAAAA
>JAFYMH010000047.1 GCA_017556685.1 Clostridia bacterium
AAGCCTGCGATCGCCGCTTCCGATGCCGCCCTTGGTGCTCAGGCAAAATCCGTTGTCGATCTGATCGTAGCTGAGATTCGCGGTGTTCTGCGCGACAATCCAGTGCATCTCACCAAAATAAATATTGCATTCAAGCAGAGCGGCTCTTGCGCGCTGTGCCTTCAGATAATACTGGTTCGGATCCCCGCTGTTTGCGTTTGAAATGAAGACCCAGCTGATGCGCGCGCAGTCCTCGGAATCGTAAAAGGCGCGCACGTCCTCGGGGGAGATGATATTGGCGCCGCCGTCAAGGTTGGTGATCATCTTCTCGTACAGGAGCGCTAGGCATGCATCCCAGCGATGGAAGAGACGATTGACGCTATCGGTCAGTCCGAGCTCGTCGAGTGCCGCGAGATATTTCTTCTTCGAGCCGTACCCCTCAATAAAGTTTCCGTCGATGATCCCGCCGTCGATGTCGGTTGCAACGCGGTCGGAGACGATGCCGTTCACCTTTTTTCCATAGGGGTCAATGCCGTTTTGCTCGCAGATCTCAAAGGTGGCGTAAATCTCAACCGAAAGCTCGATCGCCTCGGAGAGCGCCTCGGCAAAGAGCGCCTCGCCCGCCTCGCCCTGCCATACCGAGGGGTCTCCCCCACCGTACTCTGCCGAGAGCGCGAGCAGGAAGGCTCGCACGAGCTCAAAGCGGATCTCCTCCCCTTCGACCGTTGCAACGGCTCTGAGGTCGCTTGCGCTTGATTTAACGGGCTTATAGTCCCCACAGGAGACGAGCGAGAGGGCAAGGGCAAGGAGCAAAAGCACCGCCGCAAGCCCGGTTACGAGTCGTTTCATTTTCATACCTTCGATCTTTTTTCGGACACCTTCGGTGCCGTTTCTTCTTATTTATGATAGCACCGAAATGTTGAGAAAATATGAACAGACGGCACAATCGCCCCCAAGACTGAAAAAAGCAAAAAAAGAGCGGCGAGGATTTGCATTTTGGCGTAAGTTGTGCTATACTGTTTACGAAACGACCTAAAAACGCCTCGAAAGGACATGACATGGAACAGAACACGGGCAATCAAAAGGAGCCGATCTATTCGGTATCTCTTGCAAGGATCATTGCCGATCGCTCGCTTGAGACGCTTTATCTTCCCGATCTTCCCGAGAATATCGACGTCACCAATGCGGGCGTAAACCGTCCCGGACTTCAGTTTGCGGGCTTTTACGATCATTACGAGCCCTCGCGCCTTCAGCTGATCGGAAAGGTGGAGCATCTCTATCTCACGCAGCTTCCGAGCGAGGAGCGTGCAAGCCGCCTTGAGCGCTTCTTTGCCTCGCGCCCCGTCGGCGTCATTTTGACGTCGGATCTTGAGGCGATCGACGAGATGCAGAGCCTTGCGGAAAAGCACCGCGTTCCCCTACTCCGCACCTCGCTTATGACCTCCTCCTTCCTTGCGGCTCTGATCGGCTTTCTCAACACCGAGCTTGCACCGCGCATCACGCGGCACGGCGTTCTCGTCGAGGTCTACGGCGAGGGCGTGCTTCTGCTTGCCGACAGCGGCGTCGGAAAGAGCGAGACGGCGATCGAGCTCGTCAAGAGAGGTCACCGACTGATTGCCGACGACGCCGTTGAGATCCGCCGCGTTTCGGCAAAGACGCTTGTCGGACGCGCACCCGAGATCATTCGCCATTACGTTGAGCTTCGCGGGATCGGAATCGTTGACGTCCGCAGGCTTTTCGGTATGGGAGCGGTCAAGGATACCGAGAAGATCGATCTGATCATCAATCTCGAGCAGTGGGTGCAGGGAAAGATGTACGACCGTCTCGGGCTTGAGGAGCAGACGACCGACATTCTCGGCATTCAGATCCCCTCGATCCTCATCCCCGTCCGTCCGGGACGGAACCTGGCGATCATCATTGAGATCGCCGCGATGAACAACCGTCAGAAGAAGATGGGATATAACACGGCAGAGGAATTCAACAAGCGCCTGATGGATTCGATGGGGCTCGGCGAATAAGAAATGTGGCAAAGGCAGGGGCACCGCATATATTGATAGTAGGAACCTCGGTTCCGAAACAATACGGAGGTACCCCATGAACAACTGCTTTTGCCATCTGTTCAATGACGATTCCTGTGCCTGGATCATCATCATCGCACTCGTTATTCTGTTCTGCTGCTGTAGTCACTGAGAGCAAAGGGAAAGCGGCGCGCGGGGAAACCCGCGCGCCGCTTTCCTTTATTTCGGTTCTTTTTCGGAGGTGACCGACGTACAATGCTTCAGTACTACGGGAGGTGATGATATGTTTATTTGCTCGGTCCGCGCATCGACCCTGAAATTCGCCGCGGTTGCGGCGCTTTCCCTTGCTCTTCTCGTTTCGATCCTCGTGCTTGGGGGAGATCGGCTCGTGGCAACCGCAGAGACCGCGTCGGTCAGCTACGTTGGGATCGACACCAATGAAAAGCGCATGCGCTTTCTCGAAAGCTTTGGATGGAAGGTTGGCGAGGAGGTGATCTCCGAGGAGAGCTTTCAGATCCCCGAGCGCTTTGACCGCGTTCTCTCGGGCTATAACGAGATCCAAAAGGCGCAGGGGCTCGACCTCTCGCGCTATCGAAAGAAGAAGGTCACGCGCTTCGTTTACGAGGTTCTGAACTACGAGGGCTATGACGGAAAGGTCTATGCAACGCTCGTCGTTTACCGCGACCGCGTGATCGCGGCGGATATTGCCTCGGCGGATCCGCGCGGATTTATCTCGGGGCTCGAAAAATAAAATTCGGCAAATATCCTCCCCCGCACTTGCAATCGGGCGAAAAATGATGTAAAATAAAAGACAAAAAAGATCGAAACGGATCACAAGTCAAAATGAAGAAGAAAAAGAAAACCACAGAGGCAGAGCGCGTCGTCTTTACAAAAGAGATGCGCGAGATGGGCTATACCATTCTGATCCCCACGATGCTCCCCCGACATTTTGAGATGATCGCTAAGGTTGCGGGGGCGTACGGCTACCGTGCCGAGGTTCTTGAAAACACGGGGCCCGCCACGATCGAAAAGGGGCTAAGGTACGTACATAACGATACCTGCTATCCCGCGCAGCTCATCATCGGGCAATTCATCTCGGCGCTTGAGTCGGGAAAATACGATCCCCGTCGCGTGGCGCTTCTCTTTGCGCAGACCGGCGGCGGATGCCGCGCCTCGAACTATATCTCGCTGCTTCGCAAGGCTCTGAAGAAGGCGGGATACGATTACGTTCCGGTCATCTCGCTGAACTTTGCGGGGCTTGAGAAGAACCCGGGATTTCACATTTCGCTTCCGATGCTTCGGCGCCTCGTCTACGCGGTGCTCTACGGCGATCTTTTGATGCTGCTTGAGAACCAATGCCGTCCATACGAGGTCCGAGCGGGCGAGACCCGCGCGCTCTCGGATGCTCTGACCGATCGGCTTGCCGGTCAGCTGGGGCGGAAGTCGCGCCTTTCCTACCGCGAGATCCGCGCGACCTACGCCGAGATCGTTTCGGCATACGCCAAAATCGAAAGACGGCAGGAAGAGCGCCTTCGCGTCGGGATCGTCGGGGAGATCTTCGTCAAATTCTCTCCGCTTGCCAACAACTCCCTTGAGCAATTTCTGATCGACGAGGGAGCCGAGCCGGTCGTGCCGGGGCTTCTCGGCTTTGCGCAGTACTGCATCTACAACGCGATCGTCGATACCGAGCTTTACGGGCGCGGCAAGCGCTTTCGGCCGATCTTCCGCTTTGCACACAAATTCGTTCTCAAAAAGCAGAACCACCTGATCGAGGCGGTAACCCAAAACAGCGACTTCACCCCGCCCGCATATTTTGAGATGACAAGGCGCCTTGCCGCCGAATGTATCGGGCTCGGCGTGAAGATGGGCGAGGGATGGCTGCTCCCCGGAGAGATGCTTGATCTCATTCACAGCGGCGTTACGAATATCGTCTGTACCCAGCCCTTCGGATGCCTGCCGAACCACATCGTCGGAAAAGGCATGATGAAGCCGATCAGAGAAAAGCATCCCGAGGCAAACATCGTTGCCGTTGACTACGATGCGGGCGCTACCGTTATTAACCAACAGAACCGCATCAAGCTGATGCTTGCCAACGGCCGAGAGATTGCGGCGAAAAAGAAAGAGGAAGCGTCGGTATGAAAAAGAGGCTGTCTCAAATTCAAATTTGAGACAGCCTCTGTTTGTGGGGCGCATCAGATTTAGGCGAGAAACGTCGTTTGCGACGGTCTTTTTGTTTTGAAATCAAAGCAGCTCAACGCCCTTGCTCT
>JAFYMH010000048.1 GCA_017556685.1 Clostridia bacterium
CCTCGGTCGCCTCCTCGAGAAGGCGCACCTTGGCGTCAAGATGCTCTCTCAGCTCGGTCGTGCCGAGCAGAAGGATCGGGGTCGTGCGCTCGGGAAGATACGAGAACAGGGTTGCCGCATCGGGGTATACGATGCGGATATACTTATCGAGAAACGAAAGCTCGCGCCCCGACTCGATCGCGGCAAGCTCCCCCCGAAGTGTCTCGGCGGCGTCTGCATCCGCCTTTTTCTCAGCGGTGCGAAGCATTTTTTCAAGGCGAGAGGTCGCCTCGCCGTCGCAAAGAACCTCGCGCGCCGGGAGCAGAAGCGGCGGAGCGCACTCGCCGACTGTTCTCTGCGTGATCGGGTCAAAGACGGTCGTTCGGTCAAGCTCGTCGCCGAAAAAGTCAAGACGGATCGGCATCTCGCCGCCCGACGGAAAGACGTCAACGATCCCTCCGCGAGAGGTGAACTGCCCCGTGCTCTCCACGGCGTCGACCCGCGTATAACCGAGCGCAAGCAGACGCGCGATAAGCTCGCTCGGACCAAGAGATGCGGCGTCCGCCGAAAGCGAAAGGAGCCGCTCGGGGGGCATCGTCGGCAAAAGCGCCGCGTAGGGGGTCGAGACGACGGCGTCAAGCTCTCCCGAAAGGAAGCGGTACAAGACCGAAAGCCTCTCACGCTCAACGTCGTGGGAGGCAGAGGATTCAAAAAAGCAGAATTCGCGGCTTGGATAGAACGCCGAGCGGAGTCCCGCATCAGAGAGCACCTCGCAAAGGCGCGACGCCTCGGACTCGGCGCGGACCAGAACGAGGGACGGCCGTGCCGCCTCCCGTACCGTTTCGACGGTGAAGGCGTCGATGGCACCGCCCGAAAGCCCGTTGATGACGATCGGCAGAGGGGCTTTTGCCTCAAGCTGCTCCCCAAGGGTGATCATTGCGCCGCGGAACTCGCGGTCAAGCCGAATGGGTAAGGTGAGTTCTTTCATACGATCCTTTACTTCGAATAGCGCATCATGGCGTCGTCGATCCTCCCCGAAACGATCAGTCTTGCCGCCTCGGTCATATCGGCGTGCCGCGCCCGAACGGCGTCACGGTCGGTGTCGGGAAGCCGCCCGAGCACCCAATCGGCAAGATCCCAGCCAAGCGGCTTTTGCCCGACGCCGATCTTCACGCGCGGAAAATCGCTCGAGCCGAGCCGCTCGACGATGCTCCGAAGGCCGTTATGCCCGCCGTGCGAGCCCTTACGGCGAATACGGATGATCCCGGGGGCAAAGGAGATATCGTCGCAAAAAACGAGGATGCGCTCGGGCGGAATCTTATAAAAGCGTGCCGCATCGGCAACCGCCTCGCCCGAGAGATTCATATAGGTCTGCGGAAGCATCAGTAAAACGCGCGTGTCGCCGATCAAGGCCTCTGCGATCAGAGCCGAATGCTTCGAGCGGTCGATCCGAACGCCGAGCGCCTCGGCGAGCGCGGTCACGGCGTCAAAGCCGACGTTGTGCCTGGTCCCGACGTACTCTTTTCCGGGATTTCCAAGCCCGACGATAAGATGGGTCACGGGGGCGGCAGATGCTTTACCGGTACCCCCGATCCTTTGAAACAGCTCAAAAATATCAGTCAAGGTGCGTGCCGTCCTTTCGGATGGAAAGGGCTCTGTCAAGATCGGCAAGCCAGGCGCTTACAGCGGCGTCGCTCGGCATCGCAAGCCCCCCTCTCGGGGAAAGCGAGAGCGAGCCGACCGAGGGCCCGTCGGGCAGGCAGGAGCGCTTGAACTGCTGCGAGAAGAAGCGCCTTACAAATACGCGAAGCCAAGACCGAATCGTTTCCTCGGAATACTCGTCGGCAAAGGCCGCTACCGCCATACGAAGCACCTTGTGCGGAGTAAAGCCGTGATGGACGAGATGGTAGAGGAAGAAGTCGTGCAGCTCGTAGGGGCCGACGATGCCCTCGGTGCACTGCGCGATCTCGCCGTCCTTCGGAGGCAGAAGCTCGGGGCTGACGGGGGTTGCAAGCACGTCGCGCAGAAGCTGTGCCGTTCTGCCGTCCCCCTCGGCTTCAAAATCGTCAGCAAGCGTTGCGACGATATGGCGAAGCAGGGTCTTCGGAACCGAGGCGTTCACGCCGTACATCGACATATGATCGCCGTTATAGGTCGCCCAGCCGAGCGCAAGCTCCGAGAGGTCGCCCGTCCCGACGACGAGTCCCCCCTCGGCGTTGGCAAGATCCATCAGGATCTGCGTCCGCTCTCTTGCCTGCGCGTTTTCGTAAACGACGTCGGTCACGGCAGGATCGTGCCCGATGTCGGAAAAGTGCGAAAGCACCGACTCGCGGATATCGATCACCGACAGGCGCGCACCGAGCGCCTCGGCAAGCTGCTCCGCGTTGCTTTTCGTGCGGCTCGTCGTGCCAAAGCAGGGCATGGTCACGGCGTGCACCGCATCTGCCCTCATGCCACAAAGCTCAGCCGCGCGGCAGGCAACGAGAAGCGCCAGGGTCGAGTCAAGTCCGCCCGAAACGCCACGCACCAGGCTCTTTGCCCCGGTGCGCGAGGCGCGAAGCGCAAGCCCGTGCGCCTGGATCCGAAGGATCTCCCTCGCGCGCTCGGGGATCTCCCTTTCATCCTCGGGAAGGAAGGGGTTTTTGGCGGGCGGCGCGGTAAACGCCGTTTCACGCAGGGGAATCGAGAAGGGGATCCTCTCGCAGCGCGCCTCGTCGGGCGCTCTGTGCTGGCAAGAGTCCTCTCTCGAGGAAAGGACCTCGGCAAGATCAAGGGTCGCGACGGTCAGCGAATCTCCCGAAAAGGGCTTTGCCTCAGCAAGAAGCTTTCCGCCCGAGGCGATCATGCGATGCCCCGAAAAGACAAGGTCGGTTCCGCTCTCCCCCTCGCCCGCACCCGCATAAACGAGGGCAACACGCATACGGCGGGTCAGCTCAAGGCTCCTTGAAAGCCGTCTTTGTCTTGCCCCGACGAGCTCGGGCTCGGCAGACGGCGAGACGATGAGGGTCGCTCCGTCAAGCGCCGCTTCCTCACCAAAGGGGTGGGGCATACCGTCAAAGGCGTTGACCCCGACGGTAAGCTCGGGCATTTCCCTTGCCGTCAGAAGCTGATAGGTCCCAAGCGGCACGCTATTCTGTCCCGCAAGCGTGACGGGGACCGTCTCATCAATGCAATCGTCAAGGGGAAAGAGCGCAAGAAGCTCCCCTCCGAGGACGGCGGCAGAAACGGCAACCGTGCGCGCGCCAAAGCGGATCGGAAGCCCGACAAAGGAAAGCAGAGAAAGCGACGCCGTTTCGCGAAGGTACTCCGCGAGCGCCGCCTCGCATCCCGAAAGAAGCGCCGGCATTGACAGAAGATCTCCAAGCTCCGAGCCCGAGATCGAAAGCCGCGGCGTGACGAGCACCGTTGCGCCCATCTGCTCTGCCTCGTGCGCCGATGCGATCAGCGCGCGGATATTGGCGGCAGGGTCGGCGGGGGTGAGCCTCGGCGAGGCGGCGGCGACCCGAAGGAATCCGTCTTTCATGATACCTGTCCTTTCAAAATGCGCTCAGTCGCGGATGAGGATCAGATCCTCGGCGTACGGAAGCGCGGCAATCGCGTCACAAAGGGTGTGCCACTCGGCGAGCTTGTGCGAGCGGCGTGCGTAGTAGATATTGATCAGGACCTCGTAGTTCAGCGTCACGGTACGCATCTGGTGGTAGCTCGAGGGAAGAAGCTGGATCATATCGTGCCAATGCGACGCGTCCTTGCTCTCAAGGTATCGAACCCTTGCGCCCTCAAGATATTCGATCAGAGCGTCGAGCGCGGCAAGCGCCCCCTCGCTCATGCGGTCGCAGGAAAAATCCTCGCGCGTAAAGGGCTTTGCCGAGATCTTATGCATCGTGCTGGTCGAGTTGGCAACCGTTCCGACCTTATAGGTGTCAAACTCCTTCCACCAATAGAGCGGCGCCGTGATATCCATCGATACCATGATCTGTCTCAGATACTTTCTGTGATCCGATCCTGCGCGTGCAAGACGGCGCGCCAGAGAACGGTCGTTCTCTCCGAGAATAAAGCTGCCGTCGGGCTCGCTTCGGCTGTCCATGCGATCCCAGCTGTTTAAGGGATTGCGCGCTCCGCGAATGGCGTTTTCAAAGTTCATGACCGAGATTCTTTCGACCTTCAGCATGACGATTCCTCCGTATCGGCTTAAAATAAATGATACTATATCTATTGTATTATAGCACTCGCGCACGCGAATTGTCAAGAGGGTTGTAGCACGCTCCAAAAACGAAAAGCGAGAGCCCGGCAGAGGCGACTCTGCCGGGCTCTGATTTTTGGAAAATCCGATTTTCGGGTGCGTCAAAGAATAAAGGACAGGGCGCCGACGATGCCATAGGCGCCGAGGCTCATGAGAAGCCCTGCGACGAGCACGCCTAAGAAAATTGCGAAAAAGGAAGCAACGCGGTTCATGCGAAAGAGCGCCGCCACAAGCGAGCCCGTCCACGCGCCGGTTCCGGGAAGCGGGATCGCAACGAACAAAAACAGCCCGACGAGCGCGCCCCAGCTCAGGCGAGGCGCCGAGTCGACCTCTGATGGCACCCCCTCTTCCCCACCGTCCCCCTTGACGATGCGCCGTCTGCCGTCAAGCGCCTTTCTCTCAAGCCAATTGACGAGCCTCAGGAAAATTGATTTTTTCTTCATGAAGTCGAGCACGAAGCGGATTAGAAGAAGGATGAAGGGAACGGGGAGAATGTTTCCGACGACGCAGACGATATACGACGCGACGAGAGGTAGCCCCTGCGCGGCGGTAAAGACGATCGCGCCGCGAAGCTCGATGAGCGGCACCATCGAGATGAGGAAAGCCCATATGAATTTCATTTCTATGCTCCTTTCGGATGCTTTGGCTTATTGTACCCGATTTTGCCGCTTTTGTCAAGCGAGCGGCGAAAAAGCCCTTGCAAAAGCGGAAAAACGCTCCGGAAATGCGGTTTTCTCGTATCCGCCCCCACTTTTTGGTTCAATCGGCAACGACGACCGAAATGCCGTCGGGAATGGCGGTGATGCTCGGGCGGTCGCAGCCGAGCAGCTCCTTTGCCAAGGCAAGCGCCGAAAGACGGGGCGAGCCGATGGGGCTTGCCATCGCCTCACAAACCAGCTCCTCTCCAAGGAGACTCGGGGTATACTCGCCAAGCGAGGAGGTCAGATGCCCGACAAGGTTCTCATCCTTAAAATCGTAGGAAATTTTCCCCTTGCCGTAGGGGAACTCAAGCAGCGTCTGCATCATAAATAATCTCCTTATTTAATAGCTCTGTTTCGCTTTTGCTTTTCGCTCGATCGAAAGAACGCGGATCGATAGGACGTTACAAAACATGGCGAGGCCCGCGATGAGAAAAAGGGCGGTGCCGAGCAGGTATGCCGTAGGGTCACCGTTTCGGTTGAGGATCGCATTTGCGACGAACGCGGCGCCGGCCGAGGCAAACAAGAGGTCAAAGACCACCGAGATCGAAATGAGCACGCGGTTTCGCTTTTTGAGCGAAAGCAAGCGCAGCGAAAAGGGGACGAGCGTCAGAGCGGCGAAGATGCCGCCGATGATCGCGAGCAGGGCTCGGGCAAGCTGAAGAACGGCGCCTGCGATACCCTCGGCATTCTCGGCATGAAACAGTACCGTCATCTGAATACAAAGCACGAGAGAGCCGAGCAAAATCAAGCCGTAGCAAAGACAGGCAAGGCGAGACACAAGCTTATAGGAATGAAGCATACTGATCTCCTTTGATTTGCGAAATCAAGCGGAAAAAGATCCTTGAAAGCACACGGGAAAAGCCCCGTCTTCAGTAGGGCATCGTCGGCATATGCCGCATAACGATCTTACTGAGTCTCTCGTAATTTTCAGGTGTATTTGCCGCAACGATGGGAGTCGGGCGGTCGTAGCCGGGGGTTTTCCCGTCAAAGCCGCGCAAAACGCCCCCCGCCTCGCTCAAAATGAATGCCGCTGCCGCAAAGTCCCAAGGGAAAACGCGCACCTCAAAATAGAGATCTGCCTCGCCTGCGGCAAGATAGCAAAGCTCGATCGCGCAGCTTCCGAAGCGTCGGATATCGCTGCACGCTAGATACGCCTCGGAGATGATATCGCTGCAGATCGGGGCAAGCTCCTTTTTGTAAAGGCTCAGTGCGGTAAAGAGGAGCGAGCGCTCAAAGGGCTTATCCGAGACCGAGATCGGCTTTCCGTTTCGGCGTGCTCCGTCACCGACCGACGCCGAGAACAGATCCCGACGGAAGAGGTTATGCACCACGCCAAGCACCGGCTTTTGGTTTCGGAGCAGTGCCACCGATATGGCGCATTCCCCGATCCCTCTCGAATAATTCATCGTGCCGTCGATCGGGTCGATCACCCAGATATATTCGCTCTCGGTGTCCTTGAGATCCTCCTCCTCGCAGTAAAAGCCCGCCTCGGGCAAAAGCGCCCCGAGCCTTTTGCAAAGATAGCTCTGCAAGAAAAGATCCGAGGTCGTGACGATATTCGCCGCATCCCCCTTCTCCATAACCTCAAAGCGCGCACCGCGCGCGAGCTTGACAGCCCTCTGGACAATCCGCTCGGTCTGTTTTCTCAGTTTTGCGTATTCTCCCATAATGGGTCTCCTCTGTATCATGTTCGGATTTTGAAAATGCGTCTGCTTGCCTCTCTCGCGTTGCCCAACGGGCAACGCATATCGAGCGCTTTAGCGCCATATCGAACGCGAAGCGCATATCGAGCGACGCGTCAGCGGCGCATATCGACGTCGAGCCGTCGTTCGAGACACACGACGGACTCGACGTGGGTCAAGAGAGCAAAAGGTATATTTTTAGGTGAAAAACGGGGGTTGTAAAGCCAAAAGGTATATTTTATGTATCGTTTTTGGGGGAGATATATCTTTTTTCTATAAAGCCTTTCGCACGACGACCCAAGTCGAACACCAAATCCTCGGACATGACTTTTGTAATCAAAAATTTCTCGCCTTGAATTTGTTCGAGAGAAAATTCGTCAATCTTAAAGGAATAGCACCCCAAATCATTTTCTCTGATAGAAAAGCCATGTCTTAAGTCTGCTGTAATTCGCAATTCGTCATCAACAAGAAAAATGCAAACATCTCGATTCTTAAATTTTTCATCACTCGAATCATAACACTTTGTCACAATGCAAGGCTCTGTCCAACCGTAATATTCTCGCAAGAATATTATAGATTTATCAAAACAATTCCTCTTCTGAATAACCAATTTTTCTTGTGCCATTTTATAGATCGGAGAACTGATAAATGAGCCGATCAAAACGGACACAAGTAGTGCATCAATTCCTAATATGAACATAGCAACAACAACCAAAATAAAGAGAAAAGGATTATTGGATGTCGGAATTCGCACGATCAAAAACAGACTGCCAATAAAAACTGCAACAAATACAACGAAGAACAAAAGTGTTCCTAAGAAATTCAAAAACTTACCTTGACGGTCGCGTTTCTTTTCTTCATCAGTCAGCTCTACATCTTGATAGACCATTTTTCGATCTTCCTGTTTTAATGTGTCGCATTGAAAATATCGCATCACCTTCTCCTTTCTTCGATATGTTATACTAAACTGCTGTAAAACGAACTTTTGAGGTTTGCTCAAAAATTACAGTTGTCCTTAAATATTTTCCTTGGCGGTAGTAATAGAGGCAATGAGCTTTCTGCGAATAGCACCGCATTTATTTGCAAGTGTTTTATAAGTGCTTTCTTCCATCGAACCAACCTTGAAAAGAATTTCAAGCCAATAGTCGGTTTCATAGCATTCTTTGAGAGCAATCTCAAGCTTGTTCACAAAGTCTGCCGTGCTTTGAGCATATTTGGCTTCGTAACTGTTTGCGCCGATTGATGAGCAGGAACGTAAGAGTTGATTAACAAATACTGCTCTGCCTTTGATGGTATCACAAACAGCGGTTATCTCTATGGTAAGCTCGACTGCGAGCTCTTTGATTGTTTTGTTCATGTTAATCTCCTTTTAAGTTCGCTTCGCTCACGCGATATGCACCTTCGGTGCGCGATATATTTGCTTCGCAAATGCGATATTGACAAGCATTGCTTGTCAGCGATATATTCGCCTTAGGCGAATGTGGTGGAAAGTACGCGAATATAAATCCCCGCGACCTTGCGCACACAGTGCGCTCACGTGCCGAAGGCACATATCGCGCCGCAGGCATATCGCACGCGGATGAAATGTAGCGTATATCGCAAATCCCATACGGGATTTATATCGCTTTAGTTTGTCTGCTTTTGCAGACAAACTAAACTTTCCACGTGCCCTGTTCTCGGAAAAAGATCGACCGGCGTGATCTTGCCAAAGGCATAACCGAGTGACGAAAGGAGGGAAACGTCGCGGGCAAGGGTGTCGGGGTTGCAGGAGATATAAACGATCTTCGGGATCCCTCGCCGTGCAAGGAAGCGAAGAAGCTCTGCGTCAGCACCCTTGCGCGGAGGATCGAGGATCACGACGTCGGGCGAAAGGCTGCGCCCAAGCTCCGCCTCGGCATTTTCAAGCAGGCGCTCGGTGTCGGCGGCGTCCCCGACGTAGAAATGCGCGTTTCGGATGCCGCACCGCGCGGCGTTTTCGGCGGCGCAGGCGACCGCCTCGGGGACGATCTCGATCCCGACGAGCTCTCTCACGCGCCCTGCCATCGACAGTCCGATGCTTCCGACACCGCAAAAAAGATCGAGCAGAAGCTCGTCTCCCCGAAGCTCGGCAAGCTCTGCCGCCGTGCGGTAAAGCAGCTCGGTGGCATCGTGATTGACCTGATAGAACGCCGCAGGGTGAAGCCGAAGCCGCACGCCGCAAAGCGTATCCTCAATATAGTCGCGCCCCCAAAGAAGGCGGTAGGTATCCCCCAAAATGACGTTGGTATTCTCCTCGTTTCGGTTAAGGACCACGCCGACGAGTGAGTCAAACGAGGCGCGAAGGCGCGCGATCAGCTCGTCTGAATGTGGCAGGGTCCCGCCGTTGACAACGAGGGTCAAAAGGATCTCTCCCCCGTCTGCCGAGGTGCGGAGATAGAGATGGCGAAGAAGACCGGTCTGCTTTTCCTCGTCGTAGATCGGAATACGGTAGAGAGAAATCCACTCTCTGACCTCGCCTATGATCTCGAAAAAGACCTTCGGCTGAAGCCGACAGTCGGATGCCTCGACCACGCGATGGCTTCGCGGAGCGAAAAATCCGATCACGGCGTCAGAACCCCCGCCTACGGCGATCGGATACTGTGCCTTATTGCGGTATCCCTCGGTTTTCCCGGTTGAAAGGGTTGCAAGAACCTCGGCACAGGGCAAGCCCGCCTTTCGGAACGCCGCCTCGACGTAGCCTCTCTTCAGGCAAAGCTCGTGCTCATAGCTGACCGAGCGATAGGCGCAGCCGCCGCAGGCGCGGCTCGGGCAATCGTTTTCGATGCGGTGAGGCGAGGGGGAAAGCAGGCGCTCGAGCTTGGCAACGGCATAGGTTGCCGTCACGCGGAGAACCCTGGCAAGCACGAGATCTCCGTCGACCGCCCCCTGCACGAAGCAAACGAGTCCCCCGATGCGGCCAACGCCGTACCCGAGGTTGTTAAGGTCCTCTATTTTGATCTCAATAAGTTGATTTTTCTTTAGCGATCCGGTCATACAGACTCCTTAAGTTACAAAACACCGCTCAGATCGAAGGGCGGAATAAAGCTTTCCTTTGCGCTCTCGCGCGCCTGGGTATAGCCGTTTTCGATCCCGAGCGCATCGGCATAGTCAAAGAGCGACCTGTATTCCGCCTCGCTGACGCGGCGGTCGAGCGGCGGCTTCACATTAGGCATCGGGGTATACTGCTGCATCAGACTGTAGAGCACGCGGTTTTGGCAGAGCGAAAACACGCGCTTTAGCCCCAGCTTTGCATCCAGCAGTGCCGAGGGGAGCAAGAGGAATCGAACGAGCACGCCGCTTTTGAGCATTTCCCCATCAAAGCGCGCCTTTCCCCTTTGCGAGAGCATCTCACCGATCGCATCGAGCGCAACGGCGGGATAATCGGGGGCGGCGGCACAGTCCTCGGCAAGGCGCGGGCTTGCGTACTTATAGTCAACGAGATAGACGTCAACCGCGCCCTTTAGCATCGATAGGGTTTCCTTTCGCTCGTAACCCCCCGTATTATAGACGACCGGAAGGCGGTTGCCTCTGCCGCGTGCGATCGAGAGCGCCTCGAGAATCGAGGGAACGAACTGCGCGCCCGTTACGAGATTGAGGTTTTCGGCACCCTTCTCTTCAAGCTCGTCAAAGATGTCGGCAAGGCGCCCTGTGGAGATGTCCTGCCCCGCCTCGCCGAGCGCGATCGGTCGGTTCTGGCAAAAGACGCATCTGAGTCCGCACCCCGAAAAAAAGACGGTTCCCGAGCCGCCCTCGCCCGAAATACAGGGCTCCTCCCATGCGTGGAGCGCGGCGCGCGCGACCCGAGCCTCGGCCGATACGCCGCAAACGCCCTTCTCCCCTGCCGTGCGGTCGACGCCGCACTCGCGAGGGCAGAGCCGACAGACGCGGTATGCCGAAAGATCCATGTCAGTCTCCCCCCTCGGATGATCGCGTACGCACGCGAAACTGTTTATTATTTTAATTATAAGCTTTGTCCCTCCTTTTGTCAAGGAAAATCGGATGTGGGTGCACAAGGACAAAAAAATCGAATTTTTTACAAAATAGGACTTCCCTTTCGATGAAATGCGTGCTAAAATAATAGGGTTATCCCACACGAAACGCAAAGGAACGCAAAATGACAAAAGAAAACAAAATGGGGACGATGCCGGTCGGCCGTCTTCTGTTCGGCATGGCAACGCCGATCGTTATCTCAATGCTCGTGCAGGCGATGTACAATATCGTTGACAGCATCTTCGTTTCCGCATACGATCCCTCCCTGCTCGGCGCGCTTTCGCTCGCCTTCCCCGCGCAGAACCTGATGATCGGCGTGGCGACGGGAAGCGCCGTCGGCTTTAACGCCATCCTCTCGCGCAGTCTTGGTGAGGGGAATCGGAAGATGGTCAGTAAAAGCGCAGGCAACGGCATCACCCTTGAATTTTTCGGGATGCTCCTGTTCGTTGTGTTCGGACTCTTTGGCGCAAGTGCCTTTCTCTCCTTCCAATCGAGCGACCTGCCGACGGTGCAGGCAGGTGAGGAATATCTCCTGGTCGTCTCGTCAATGTCGGCAGGGCTTTTCGGGCAGATCACCTTTGAAAGGCTTTTGCAATCGACCGGAAAATCGGTCTACTCCATGATCACGCAGCTAACGGGGGCAATCATCAATATCATCCTCGATCCGATCCTCATCTTCGGCTATCTCGGGCTTCCCGAGCTTGGGATCACGGGGGCGGCGATCGCAACCGTGATCGGACAATGCGTCGCCACTTGCCTTGGCGCCTTCCTCCATTTCCGCTTCAACCGAGAGATCCGCATGAAGGTGCGGGATCTTCTCCCCGACCGCGCTCTGATGGGGCGGATCATCGCGATCGCGGTGCCCTCGATCCTCGTCGTCTGCATCGGCTCGGTCACCAACATGGGGCTCAACCGCATCGTTGACGGCTTTGGTGCCGACGGGGTGGTTGCCATCGCGGTGCTTGGCGCCTATTTCAAGCTTCAGAGCTTCGTGTTCATGCCGGTCTTCGGTCTTAACAACGGACTCGTTCCGATCATTGCCTACAACTACGGCGCAGGAAACCGCCGACGTCTTTTGCGTGCGCTTCGCCTTGCGATCTACGCAGCCGTTTCCCTGATGGCGCTCGGGCTTCTTCTGATGCAACTCATCCCGGGACAGCTCCTGCTTCTCTTCAACGCCGATACGGCTCTGCTTAAAATCGGCATCCCCGCCCTTCGAACCATCAGCCTCAGCTTCGTGTTTGCCGGCTTTTGCATCGTGGTATCCTCGTCCTTTCAGGCGCTCGGTCGGGGTAGCTACGCGATGCTTCTCTCGGCGGCGCGCCAGCTGATCGTCCTTCTCCCCGCCGCCTACCTACTCTCGCTCCCGGGGAAGCTCTCGCTCGTCTGGCTTGCCTTCCCGATTGCCGAGGTCGCCTCGGTTGTCGTGGCGATCCTGCTCTTCCTTCGCATCTACAAACGCGTTCTCAGACGAATTCCCGATCAAAGCAACGCATAAAATGGAACGAATCGAGGAAAAACCATGTACCGAAATCCTATTCAGAAGCGCATTTTGACAGCGCAGGACTTTTCCTGCTTCGGAAAATGCTCGGGAACCGTTGCCCTGCCGATCCTCTCGGCAATGGGGCACGAGGCGGTTCTCCTTCCGACCGCCGTTCTCTCGACCCACACGGGGGGCTTTACGGGGTATACCGTGCGCGATCTCACCGACGATATTGCCCCGATCTCAGAGCATTTTCAGCGGGAGGGGATCCTTTTCGACTGCATCTATACGGGATATCTCTGCAAGGGGCGTCAGGTGTCGCTCGTGCGAGAGCTCGTCAAGGCGCATAAGGGAAGCGAGTGCCTTTTCGTTGCCGATCCCGCCATGGCGGACGGCGGCCGCTACTACTACGGCTTTGACGAGGCGCACGCACGCGATATGCTCACGCTCTGCCAAGCCGCCGACGTCATCACCCCGAACGTCACCGAGGCGGCGTTCCTGCTCGGAAGGACCTATCCCGAGGGGGGCGTCTACTCGCTTGATTACGCGAATGATCTGATCGAGGGGCTTCGCGCCAGAGGCTGCAGAAGCGTGATCCTAACCAGTGTTTGTGCCGACGGAGGCTACGGTCTGCTCGGCTTTGACCACAGAGCAAACCGCCGTTTTTCCTATTTCCACGAGCGGGTCGGATGCTCGGTGCACGGCTCGGGGGATACCTTCACGAGCGTTCTCGTCGGCCGTCTCGTTTCTGGAGACTCGCTTGAGGAGGCCGCGCGCTTTGCCGCCGACTTCGTTCGCGCCGCCGTAGAATTTACCGAGCCGCACCTCAAGGCGCATCCCTACGGACTGCTCTTTGAATCGCAGCTCAAAAGGCTTATTGCAGCCGAGGCGGAGCAGGATACGAAATTCTGAGAAAATAAAATCACCGGACGTGAAAGCCCCACACCAAAAGGAGGGTCGTCATGTCCGGCTTTTTTTCACTTTTCACGCTCTCGCTCGGGCTTGCGGCAGATGCCTTTGCCGTCGCCGTCTGCAAGGGTCTCGCGATGCGAAGGCGGCGTTTTGAGGATGCGATCACGGTCGGGGGGTGGTTCGGATTATTTCAAGCACTCATGCCGATCGTCGGATACTATCTCGGGCGTCTTCTTTGCTCTGCCGTCTATGCCGTCGATCATTGGATCTCCTTTGCCCTTCTCACGGCAATCGGGCTTCATATGATCCTCGAAGCGTTTTCGGAAGAGAAGCAGCAGCTCAGCGCATCGCTCTCCCCTGCCGCCATGCTCATTCCGTCGCTTGCCTGCAGTGTCGATGCGCTTGCCGTCGGGGTCGTCTTTTCCTTTTCCCCCTTGGCAGAGCTCCTTCCCGCCGTCCTTTTGATCGGCGCGACGACCTTCCTTCTCTCGTCACTCGCAGTCTTACTTGCAAGCGCCTTCGGTGTCGCCTATCGCGCAAAAGCCGAGGGGTTTGGCGGAATTCTTCTCGTTTTCCTCGGGATCAAGATCCTCGTCACTCACCTCCTCGGCGTCAAATAGACCCTCTGAACGGCACTTTTGCGAAAGCCGAAGCCCTCTGATCACGACCCTTTCTCCCTCTTTCTGCGCCCCAAGTCAAAAAATCCGCAAAATTTCAAAAAGGGGCTTGACAAAGCCGCCCTTTCGTGATATGATATGTAGGCGTCCAAAAGGATGCGAAATGCGGGTTTGGCGGAACTGGCAGACGCGTAAGATTCAGGTTCTTATGACCGCAAGGTTGTGAAGGTTCAAGTCCTTTATCCCGCACCTACAAAACGAGGATGCCCTATCTGGCGTCCTCGTTTTGTTTATGTCGGCTCATCGACGCAG
>JAFYMH010000049.1 GCA_017556685.1 Clostridia bacterium
AAGTAGATTTTATTTTGTATATCATCTGTTGAAAAAGTCAATACAAGACTTGTGCCTTTTAAATCAACAATTTTCGAAGAAAAAGAAAGTGTTCTTGTTTGGACATATTTTTCGGTTGGCATATTGTTGTCAATCTTACCCATACCATCGGAATTAACAACAGACACTTCGTATTTAGGAGATCCAGCGTATCCGATCCCTAAACTCCAGTCCTTTTTATAATAGACATCGTAAGTGACTGTTATTTTCATTTTATACCCTTTTTCCTCCAACTTGTCCCATTCAAATCCTTGGGGGGTTATGTAATAACTGGCGCTCATATCCGTGGAGGTGGAAAATTTAATTGAGCAATCTTTACACCGTTGAGTATCCTTTAATTTCAATGTTATTGGATCTAACGGGTTTGCACCAAAACACGAAGAAACGGAACTCACTATCACTAAAAGCAAAATAACGGAAACAATTTTCTTCACTTTTTTATCCTCCTAAATCAAAAAAGTGCGCAGCCGAAACCGCGCACCGAAAAACGCAGTTTCGCTTCTGTTGCGACACAGTTCACGTCCGAAGATATGACAAGCAAAGCCTACGTTTTTACCAAGCATAGACTTCGGACGAAAAAAATATTCAACTGTGTCGCACGATTATTATATCACATTTTAGTAGATATTTCAAGTAGGTATAAAACAATAAAAATAGATTTTAGCATCGTGGCGAGAGCCACCAAGCAAAAGAAGGGTACCCACAGGGGGTGCCCTTTCTCGCCATGCTCCTATGCGAGCCGCCCGCTTGGGCTTTGGCGCTTTGCGCCTTGTTTTGCGTTGCAAAACGCTCGCGGAGCAATCTTCGCTCGCGCCCTTGCAAGCGAGCTTGCAGATGCGCTTCGCTTGATTATCAGGGGACTCACCGCCTTTGGCGGCGAGCCCCCGGCGAGAGCCACCAAGCAAAAGAAGGGTCCCCCTTGTGGGTACCCTTCTTTTGCTTGGTGGGCCATCAGGGACTCGAACCCGGGACCAACCGGTTATGAGCCGGGAGCTCTAACCAACTGAGCTAATGGCCCGTATCGATCGCTTGATCGACTCATACAGTATAGCACGGAAATATGAACATTTTATGTACGAATTCGATGCTGAGAAAAAGATTCTTTGGTTTCTCTTGATGCGTTTTCTATGCTTGGCTTCGCTTGCGGTAGCGGATAAGCCGAAGGGTCACGGCGCATACTCCCTTCGGAGGTGATTTGATGAAACGAGAGGAAGGGCGCGTGCCGCCGATCGACGACCCCGACGTGGTACGGGCAGGGATCGACTATCCCTATGACGCGGATGCCATGCAGGGGGGCAGAACGACGAAGGGGAAAGCAAGCCGACTCTCCCGCGCGGCGGGGAAGCATACGGCAACGCTCAGAGAGGGCTCGGGCTGGCCGTCCTTTACGCGCGAGAAGGAGCCGGGGAGCGAGGGGGATCTGGACAACGCAACGCCAAGCTCGAATGCCGATACCTGACGGTTTGCCTTGCCACTAAAAAAGGGGCTGTCACATTTGACGAGACCGAAAAAATCCGAGGGATCAAACCAAAAGGAAGTCCACATAGTAAAAGAACTTACTTTGTGAATCTTTCAAGGTTGAAATCCTTCGGATTTCTTCATTTCATCTCAGATTTTTTCTACCGCCGTTTGCTTCCTCCGACGTATATATATACGCCTCTCGTCGCAAACGGCGCTTCTCGCCTAAATCTGATGCGCCCTAGAAAAAGAGGCTGTCTCAAATTCGAATTTGAGATAGCCTCTTTTTAGGATTTATCCAACCGTATAGGTCGTTCCGCTCGGCGTATCCTTTAAGGTTACGCCCATCTCGGAAAGAAGTGCTCTGATGCGGTCTGCCTCGGCGTAGTTCTTTGCGCGCTTTGCCTCGGCACGCTCGGAGATCAGAGTCTCGATCTTCGCGCGAAGCTCCTCGGGGATATCGGGCGCGGCATTCTGCTCTGCCTCCTTCTGCTTTTTGGCGGCATCCAGGAGATTTAGCGCCAGAACCTCGTCAAAGCGGCGGATCAGCTCGCGCTTGGTGGCGTCCGAGATCTTCGCCTTCAGAACGTCGTAGAGCGCGGTGACGGCAAGCGAGGTATTCAGATCGTTCTCCAGCGCCTCGCGGAACGCCGCAAGATAGGGAGCCGCCTCTTCCTCGTTATAGCTTCCGCTATCAGAGAGAGCGGCGATCCTTGCAACGAGCTTGCGGTAGGCGGTCGCGGCGTTGTCAAGATTCTCGTAGGTGAAGACGAGCGACTTGCGGTAATGCGATTGCAGGCAGAAGAAGCGGTACGCCATCGGATCGTAGCCCTTCGAGACAAGGAGCTCGGTCGTCAGAAACTCCCCCTTCGATTTTGACATCTTGCCGCTCGAGGTGTTGAGGTGCGCGACGTGAAACCATTCGCGGCACCAGGGGTGCCCAAGGTATGCCTCGCTCTGCGCGATCTCGTTGGCATGGTGCGGAAAGACGTTGTCAACGCCACCGCAATGGATGTCAAGATGCTCGCCGAGATGCTTCATCGAGATGCAGGAGCACTCGATGTGCCAGCCGGGGTAGCCAATGCCGAAGGGGCTGTCCCACTTCAGCTCCTGATCGTCAAACTTCGACTTGGTGAACCAAAGGACGAAGTCGGTTTTGTTGCGCTTGTTGGTATCCTCGTCGACCCCCTCGCGGACGCCGACCTCAAGGTCCTCCTCCTCAAAGGTGTGGAAGGGGTTGTACTGGCTCGGCTTCGAGGTGTCGAAATAGATATTTCCTCCCGCCTCGTAGGCGTAGCCCTTTTCAAGAAGCGCCTCGATCACGTGCACGAACTCGCCGACCTCGCTCGTTGCGGGAACGACGATCTCGGGGATCTTGATGTTCAGGCGCTTGCAGTCGGCAAGGAAGGCGTCGGTATAGAACTTCGCGATCTCCATGACCGTCTTCTTCTCGCGCTTTGCACCCTTGAGCATCTTGTCCTCGCCGGTATCCGCGTCGCTGGTCAGATGACCGACGTCTGTGATGTTCATGGCGCGCGTTACCTTGTAACCGAGGTAGCGAAGCGCTCTCTCGAGCGCATCCTCCATGATATAGGTGCGTAGATTTCCGATATGCGCGAAATGATAGACGGTCGGGCCGCAGGTATACATCTTGATCTCGCCCGGGGTATGCGGCACGAGCTCCTCGCGCCGATGGGTCAGGGTATTATAGAGCAGCATGGGAACTTCCTCTCTTCGCGGATCAGCCTTGCTGTCCGTTTTCATTCGTTTCTTCCTTGAGCTTCTTTTCAAGCGCCAGAACGCGCTGACCGAGTCGGCAGATCTCCTGCTCGATCGGGTCGGGGATGTGGATCTGGTCAAGATCCTCTGCCGAAACGCGGCGGTTTCCGAGCCGCACCACCCTTGCGGGGATGCCGACGGCGGTTGCATTCTCGGGAACTGCCTCAAGCACCACGGCACCCGCGGCGATCTTGGCATCGTCACCGATCGTAAAGGGGCCGAGCACCTTGGCGCCCGCGCCGATCAGAACGCGGTTTCCAACGGTTGGATGGCGCTTTCCGGTATCCTTTCCGGTACCGCCGAGCGTCACGCCCTGATAGATCGTGCAGTCGTCGCCGATCTCGGCGGTCTCGCCGATGACGACGGCGGCACCGTGATCGATCACAAGGCGCTTTCCGATCTTCGCGCCGGGATGGATCTCAATGCCGGTCAAAAGCCGCGCCGCCTGGCTTATGGTACGCGCCGCAAAGGTATGCCCCTTTACGTGCAGACCGTGCGCCGCGCGGTGGAGCACCAGCGCGTGCAGGCCGGGATAGAGAAGAAGGACCTCGGCGCTTGAGGTTGCGGCGGGGTCGCGCTCCTTGACGGCACGCACGTCATCGCGAACGAGCGCGTAGGCTTCCTTTGCCGAACGCTTGAGCTTTTCGAGCTTTTTCCGAAGTTGATTTGCCACCTCCACGGATAGGCTCCTTTCACTAATATGATTACTATATTATATTCGTTTTTACTCGGTTTGTCAAGAGAGAGCGGCATCTTTTCGCTCTCTTTCGGCAATCCGGAGCGCATAAACGACGCTCGCTGCACCGACAGCGGCGGCAAGGATCGGTACGAGCCCGAGAAGGTCAAGCGGCAGGGATAGCGACAGGGCCAAAAGCCCTGCGAGAAGAGGGGGGAGCAGAGCGCGCAGAAGGTCGATGCAGACTCCCGTTTTTTGAGCGAGGCGGCCGAGCGAGAGCGAGAGATTGAAGATCTCGGCAAGCAGGATGACGGTCGTATATCCGCGCGCACCGAGCGGCGGAAGCAAAAGCGCCACCAAAAGGATCGAAAGCAGGGAGTCGGCGATATTGACGAACATCGAGTAGACCTGCTCCCCGATTCCGCGAAGGACGGCGTCGGTGACGTGATCGACGAGCATCAGCGGCACGGCGGGGGCAAGAAGGTAGAGATAGTCGGTCAGCTCCGAGCCGCCGCCGATGCGCTTGCCGAGCAGGAGCAGAAGGGTGGAGCAGCCGATGCCGACAACGAGCGCCGCCGAGAGCGCACGCGAGGCGAGCTCGGCGAGCGCCGTTTTGTCGCGCCCCGCGCTCCGCTCGGCACATTCGACGACGAGCAGGCTTGCCGCCGCGGAAAGGAAGGACATCGGGAGAAGCGCGATCGGAAGCGCCATACCGACCAGTACCCCGTAGGAGGCAAGCGCCGCCGCCCGATCTCTGCCCGAAAGGGCAAGCACGCGGGGGATCAAGAGATGCTCAAGGGTCGTCAGTCCCGAGCGAACGAGGGAGGAGAGAAGCATCGGCAGAGCGACTCCCGAGACCTCAAGGATCGAGTCGGCACTCGGCTTTGCGGCGCGGTTTGGTCGGGTGAGAAAGCATATTGCGAAGAAAAGGCAGGAAACCCCCTCGGAAATCCCCGAGGATAGAACGACCGCAAGGCAGGCGAAGCGAAGTCCGCGCGGCGCGAGAAGCGAGAGAAGAAGCGGGAGCAGAGAAAAGTGCAGCACCTGCTCGCCAACGCGCAGGACAGCCCCGATGCGCGATCTTCGGACGGCGATGAAATACCCGCTGAGCGCTCCCGAGATCGCCATGAAGGGAAGCGAGAGAGCAAGAGCGCGCAGGGCAGGGATCGTTTCCGGGCTTCCGAGCAGGCTTTTTCCGATCCACCCCGAAAGGGACAGAAGCAGGACCGAGGAGAGTACGCCAAGGAATAGGGAGATCACAAGCGCCGCCCCAACGGTCCTGCGCGCCGAGCCGATCTCGCCTCGCGCACGCTTGACGGGATAAAGACGCGTGACCGAAAAGCCGACGCCTGCCGTTGCAAAGGTCGCGGCAAAGCCGCCGACCGAGCCGACGAGCGTACAGAGCCCCATACCCGCGTCTCCGATGCGAAGCGAGAGAAAACGGCTTGCCGCGATCCCGACGAAGCGGATGAGCAAGGCGGAAAGCCCGAGTACGGCGGTATCCCGAAGGAAGCATTTCATTTTTCTTCTCATCTATGCGATCTCCCGAAAGACCTGTTTTGGGTATTCATATGCGGTCTTTTTGCGCGACAGAAGCCACGCGTAAAAAAAAGAGCCGTCCCTCGCCTATCTGCGACATAAGTTGATATGAGGGCAGATGTATCATAGGGGTGAAAAAGAGAGAAGGGGGCTTTTTGAGATGGAGATCGTGGCGTACAGAAGTCGCTTTGAGGGGGCGGCAGAGGCAGACGAGAGGGCAGAGTCGCTCGCGCGCGTTGAGGGCTCGTCCTCGGGATGCAAAAGAGAGGGGGTGGATGATGATTTACCCGACGGTATCAAGCAAACACTCATTCAAGCGCTCTCCGACGGGTCGCTTGATATGTTCCGCGCGGCGTATGCAATGGCAACCCTGATCGAGCGCTTTCAAATGACGCAGAGAGAGCTTTCGCTTGCCCTTGGCGTCAGCCAGTCGGCGGTTGCGAACAAGCTGCGCCTGCTTCGGTTTTCACCGAGCGAGCGAAAAAGGATCCTCGGAGCAGGGCTCACCGAGCGACATGCAAGAGCGCTTCTTCGTCTGCGGGACGGTGAGATGCGCTCGCGTTGCCTTGAGAGGGTGATCGCCGAGCGCATGAGCGTTGGGGAGACCGAGGAGCTCGTTTCGTCGGTTTCGCCGGATCGCGAGGTGCGCGCGCAGCGAGGGAAGGGCGCGATCCGGGATCTGCGTTTTTTTATGAACTCGATCGACCGCGCCGTCGATCTTGCACGTCGGGCGGGGGTTGAGATCGAGCTTCGGAAAAGCGAGCTTGAGAGGGGGGTCGAAATATCGATCCGCGCGCTCAGTCGGTAAAATAAGGCTCGGCACTTGACAATTTCCTTTCCTTGTGCTATGATACTGTATTATCTATTAAGTACATCATAAGAAAAGCAAAGGTATGAAAAGATGCTGGATCTGAAATTTCTTCGTGAGAATCCCGAAACCGTAAAGGAGAATATCCGCCGCAAATTCCAGGATAAGAAGCTCCCCCTCGTTGACGAGGTCATCGAGCTTGACGCTGCTTACCGCGAGGCAAAGCAGAAGGGCGATGAGATCCGCGCGAGCCGCAACCGCATCTCGAAGCAGATCGGTGCTCTGATGGCAAAGGGTCAGCGCGAGCAGGCAGAGGAGGCAAAGCGCCTTGTGACCGAGAATGCGGAAAAGCTTGCAGAGCTTGAGGCGAAATGCGCCGAGCTTGAGGAGGCGATCCGCTCGCGGATGCTCGTTATCCCGAATATCATTGATCCTACCGTCCCGATCGGTAAGGACGATAGCGAGAACGTCGAGCTTGAGCGCTTTGGCGAGCCCGTAACGCCTGACTTCGAGGTCCCGTACCACACCGATATCATGGAGAAGCTTTCGGGCATCGACCTTGACAGCGCCCGCCGCGTTGCCGGCAACGGCTTCTATTACCTGATGGGCGACATCGCCAGACTGCATTCCGCCGTTCTTTCCTATGCGCGTGACTTCATGATCGGGCTCGGCTTTACCTATTGCGTGCCGCCCTTCATGATCCGCTCCGACGTCGTGACCGGAGTCATGAGCTTTGCCGAGATGGACGCCATGATGTATAAGATCGAGGGCGAGGATCTTTATCTCATCGGAACGAGCGAGCATTCGATGATCGGTAAGTTTATCGACCGCATCCTGCCCGAGAAGGAGCTTCCCTATACGCTCACGAGCTATTCCCCCTGCTTCCGTAAGGAGAAGGGTGCGCACGGCATCGAGGAGCGCGGCGTCTACCGCATCCATCAGTTTGAAAAGCAGGAGATGATCGTCGTCTGCCGTCCCGAGGAGAGCCCCCTTTGGTTCGAGAAGCTTTGGAGAAATACCGTTGATTTCTTCCGCACCCTCGACATTCCCGTCCGTACGCTTGAGTGCTGCTCGGGCGATCTTGCAGACCTCAAGGTCAAGTCGATCGACGTCGAGGCGTGGTCGCCGAGACAGCAGAAGTATTTCGAGGTCGGAAGCTGCTCCAACCTTGGAGATGCGCAGGCAAGACGTCTGAAGATCCGCGTCAGCGGTGCCGACGGAAGCAAGTACTTCGCGCATACCCTCAATAACACGGTGGTCGCTCCTCCCCGTATGCTGATCGCCTTCCTTGAGAACAACCTTTGCGCTGACGGCAGCGTTCGCATCCCCGAGGCGCTTCGACCCTATATGGGCGGTGCCGAGAGGATCTCTGCCACCGAAAAATAAGAGCCGTAAGGAGAGAATATGGAAAACGCAAAAAGCCTGCCCGAGATCTTTGGCTGCCGCGTCTTCAGCGACGACGTGATGCGTGAGCGCCTGCCGAAGGACGTTTATCGCTCTCTGGCGCAGACGATCGCAACCGGTAAAGAGATCGACGCTTCGATCGCAGGGTGCGTTGCAAACGCCATGAAGGACTGGGCGATCGAGAACGGCGCGACCCATTATACCCATTGGTTCCAGCCCCTGACCGGCGTGACCGCCGAGAAGCACGAGGCGTTCATCGCCCCGATCGGGAACGGAAAGATCATCATGGAGTTTTCGGGTAAGGAGCTCATCAAGGGCGAGCCCGATGCCTCCTCCTTCCCCTCGGGCGGCCTTCGCGCAACCTTCGAGGCGCGCGGATATACCGCGTGGGACCCCGCGTCCTACGCCTTTATCAAGGACGGCTCGCTCTTTATTCCGACCGCCTTCTGCTCCTATACGGGAGAGGCGCTCGATACCAAGACCCCCCTGCTTCGCTCGATGGACGCCATCTCTGCCGCCGCGCTTCGTATTCTTCGCCTTTTCGGAGATACCGAGTCAAAGCACGTAACGGCAACGGTTGGTGCCGAGCAGGAGTATTTTCTCGTCGATCGCGAGAAGTACTTAAAGCGCCCCGATCTTCTTTATACGGGAAGAACGCTGTTCGGCGCACCCGCACCGAAGGGTCAGGAGCTTGACGATCATTATTTTGCCGCCCCCGGACCCCGTATCTTCTCCTTTATGGCGGAGCTTGACGAGGAGCTTTGGAGGCTCGGCATCAACGCCAAGACCAAGCACAACGAGGCGGCTCCCGCCCAGCACGAGCTTGCGCCGATCTATGCGACCGCCAACATGGCGATCGATCAGAACCTGCTCGTGATGGAGTACATGAAGCGCGTGGCAAAGCGCCACGGCATGACCTGCCTTCTGCACGAAAAGCCCTTTGCGGGTGTCAACGGCTCGGGTAAGCATAACAACTGGTCGCTTTCGACCGATAAGGGAAGGAATCTCTTTTCTCCCGGCAAGACCCCTGCCGAGAACAAGCAGTTTCTGATCTTCCTCGCCGCCGTCGTCAAGGCGGTAGACGAGTATCAGGATCTGCTCCGCGCCTCGATCGCCTCGCCCGGAAACGATCACCGTCTCGGTGCCTGCGAGGCTCCCCCTGCCATCGTTTCGATGTTCCTTGGCGAGGAGCTTGACGCCGTCATCGACTCGATCGTCAGCGGAACGGCGTACGTTGGGCTCGGACGTGCGAAGATGGATCTCGGCGTACCCTCTGTGCCGACCTTCACGCGGGATACCACCGACCGAAACCGTACCTCGCCCTTCGCCTTTACCGGAAATAAGTTTGAGTTCAGAATGCCCGGCTCCTCGCAGAATATCGCGATGTCGGATATCGTTCTGAATACCGCCGTTGCCGATAGCCTTCTCGCTTTTGCAGACGTGCTTGAGTCGGCAGAGGATTTTGACGCCTCTCTTGAGGAGCTTCTTAAAAATACCTTCACGAAGCACCGCCGCATCATCTGGAGCGGAAACGGATACTCTGACGAGTGGAGGGAGGAGGCAGAGAGAAGGGGACTTCTCAATCTTGCCACCTCGGTTGACGCCTATCCCTGCCTGACGGCAGAGAAGAACGTCCGCCTCTTTACCTCGCACGGCGTCATGAGTGAGATCGAGCTTTCCTCGCGTGAGGAGATCCTCTTTGAGAACTATGCGAAGATCATTAACATCGAGGCTCTGACGATGCTCGAGATGGCGCGCAGAAGCTATCTCCCCGCTGTCACGCGCTACACCGCCGAGCTTTCGGACGCCATTTTGACCAAGTCTGCCGCTCTTCCCGAGCTTTCGCTTCGTTACGAGAGAGAGCAGCTGAAGACCCTTGGTGAGCTTTGCGAGAAGGCGTACGACGCCGTTCTTACGCTCGAGAGCGCCGAGGCGAAGGCAGCCGCGACCGAGGACGTTCACGCAAGGGCAAGGGCGTATGCCGACAGCGTTCGCCCCGCGATGGATGCTTTGCGGCAAACGGTCGACAAGATGGAGCCGATCGTCCCGAGCGATCTCTGGCCGGTTCCGGGGTATGGCGATCTCATGTTCGGAGTTTGACGATCAGGGGCTTGCATCTTTGGCGAGACCGAAAAAATCCGAAGGAATTCATACCCAAAAAGGAATTTCACATAGTGAAAGAACTTACTTTGTGAATCTTTTAAGGTGGAAATCCTTCGGATTTCTTCATTTTATCTCGGATTTTTTCTACCGCCGTTTGCTCCCTCTCGGAGTATGTGTATACACCTTCGGGTCGCAAACGGCGCTTCTC